>CAZWPW010000191.1:0-3308 GCA_964635525.1 uncultured Bacteroidaceae bacterium | reverse complement strand
CCCCTGCTCGGACTACTATTTTCAATTTCTTTGCGGCCTCGATGATTTCGGCATCTACGATGTCGCTCCTCACTATCATGGCTTCGGCATTGGCAACCGCTTCTATGAGCTTGTCTTTTGTCCCGTATTTCTCAAGGATGTCAAGCTCGAACCCCGCTTCGCCAGCCACGGCTTTGATTTTTTCGATGGCGATATTGGCGAAGGGCTTGTCTGTTGCAACTAAAATTTTCATGTTAGTTGTTTTTTTAGAAGATGTGTCAATGTGACTTCTCGAAATCTTGCATGCACTTGACAAGCTCTTTCACTGATTCGACAGGTTGCGCGTTGTAGCACGATGCGCGGAAGCCGCCAATTGAGCGGTGGCCTTTTATCCCTACCATGCCGTGTTGCGTTGCGTACTCGAGGAATTCGCCTTCGAGTTCCTTGTATTCATCGCTCATGACGAAGCAAATGTTCATCAGTGACCTGTCTTCGGTTGCAACTGTGCCTTTGAACAGTTTGTTCCTGTCGATTTCTCCATAGAGGATGTTTGCGCGTTCAATGGCCCTTTTCTCCATTTCCTTGACGCCGCCTTCTGCCTTGACCCATTTCATTGTTTCCAATGCCGTGAAGATGGGCAGCACGGGCGGAGTGTTGTACATTGAACCGGCATCAACATGTGTTTTATAGTTGAGCATTATCGGGATATGGCGTGAGACTTTCCCGAGGGCATCTTCTTTGACAATGACAAACGTCACGCCTGACGGGGCGATGTTCTTTTGCGCGCCTCCGTATATCAATGTGTATTTTGAGATGTCTATTTCCCTTGTTAGGATGTCCGATGACATGTCGGCTATCACAGGGACGGGCGCGTCGATGTCATGCCGTATTTCCGTTCCATAGATGGTGTTGTTTGACGTGAAATGGAAATAGTCGACGTCGTCGGGGATAGTGAAGCCTTTAGGGAAGAACGAGTACTTGGCAGATTCAGATGATGCTACCTCAACCACCTCGCCGAAGCCTTTGGCTTCTTTGATAGCATTCTTTGCCCATACACCAGTGTTCATGTAGGCAGCTTTCTTTTCTAGGAAATTGAAAGGAACCATGCAGAACTGCATGCTTGCCCCGCCGCCAAGGAACAGCACTGAATAGCCTTCTGGTATGTCGAGCAGCTCTTTGAACATGGCTCTAGCCTCTTCGATTACTGCTTTGAACTCTTTTGAGCGGTGGCTGATTTCAAGAATTGACAAGCCTATCCCGTTGTAGTCGTTTACCGCCTTGGCGGTGTTATCAATCACTGAGCTGGGAAGAATTGACGGCCCTGCATTGAAATTGTACTTTTTCATGTCGTTATAAGTTTATGGGTGTTTTATTATAGTCCTTTTTTTACTAATACATCTGCGAAAATAGTTGCTTGGGTTTTATGCAACAACTTTTTTACTTTCTATTTTTCTTAGATGAAAAATGATTTTCCGCGCTTTAATAAAAATGGTTGGATTTGTTGTTGGTTGTCATATTGCAACTGTAAGCCTCGGGTTGCAATACTATATCATGACATGAGCTATACAAAATGTCGTTTTGAGGATTGGCTCGCGGAGCAGTCTTTAATCATTGGCAATTTCTATTACGGCCTTTTTGTTCTTCAGCTTTTCATTGGCTGTCAATTTCAATGTTTGCTTGACTTTCGAGGTGCTGACGGCAGCGAGAGAAAACCTCTCCTTTACAGTTATCAGGCCTATCTCGTCACGGTTGAGTGATGCCTTCTTGCATAGGAAACCCATAATGTCGCCTTTGCTGATATTGTCAAGCTTTCCTTTGCCTATATATATAGTGGTGAATTGCGGGCGTGGTATTTCGCGTTCACCATTGCCTGTCGCGTATTCTTCTGCGCCATCTGCTATCCACTCGTGCAGGCTGTCTTTCTCATTTACTATCGTGAACACGCTTCCTTCGGCTTGCCATCGTGCTGTCCGCCCGTTGCGGTGGACGAACGCCTCACGTGTGTGTGGGAGGTTGTAGTGTATGATAACATCAACGTTGTCAATGTCGAGTCCTCTTGCGGCCAGGTCGGTTGTCACCATTGTGTAGGCGCTTTTGCTCCTGAAGCGGCTTAATGCTTTCTCCCTGTCGATTTGTTCCATTCCCCCATGGTAGGCGGCATGGCAAATGCGGTTGGTTCTTAGTATCTTGCTTATCCTGTCGACTGATTCCCTGTGGTTAAAGAAAACGATGCTTTGTTTGGCTCCTATGTCGTGCAGGAGGCTGATTAATGTCGTTGCCTTGTCAACGTCCTGCGAGCGGACGATGTAGTGTTTCGTTTTCGGTTGTGAATCTTCGTTTCTGTAGTCTAACATGTCTGCGCCTTTGCCCAGCGTGATGTAGTGCTTGAAGTAGTCGTCGTAGGTTGCCGATAGGAGGATTTTCTTTTTGACCTGTGTCAAGCTGTTGTGTATCTTCTCCATTTGTTCCTTGAACCCTAATTCAAGAGCCTTGTCAAATTCGTCGACTACCCATATTGTTATCATCTTGGGGTTGATGCTCTTGTTTTGCAAATGGTCGCATATCCGCCCTGGAGTGCCTATGATTATGTTGTTTCCGGTTTCCATGGCGCGTCTTTCGAGAGCGATTGGCCGCCCTCCGTAGCAGCAGGCTATTCTAAGCCCTGTTTTGGCCTTTTTGAATTGCTCGAAAGTCTGGATTGCGAGTTCCCTTGACGGTACTACAACCAAGCATGAGGAGTTCCTTTCAATTGATTTGAACACTTGCAGCATGTACGCTATTGTCTTGCCGCTACCCGTTGGCGATAACAATACCAAGTCTTTGCGCGCATCCTGCTGGAATACGTCTTCCTGCATCGGGCTCAATTCGCTGATGCCGAGATTGCCGGTTATGTCGTTGATGTCGATGTCCATGGGAAAATAAAAGAGGTTGCGGGATTCAATTCAGTAAATCCCGCAACCTCTTTCTTTTGGTTCTAAATTAGTTGAAAGACTTATTTCTTTGATTCTTCCAAGGATGCTTTCCTGAAAGCCTTCAACAGTTTTTCCAGTTCCAATGATGCTTTCCTTGCCCTCATACCGGCTGCTTTGTTGTTCTTTTCCATTTGCAAGCCTGCATTTTCTGCAAACGCAGCCCATTGTTCGTTGATTTGTTCTAATAGATTTTTCATAAGTGCCTATATTTAAATATGTAAATAGTTGGGGCAAAAGTAATTGTTTTATACCAATTAGTTTGTAAATTCTGCTAAAAAAATATTTAAAAGGTTTATTTTACCATGCTTATGAGTTCATGCTTAAGAGGAACTCCTCGTTGTTTTTTGTCTTCTCCAA
>CAZWPW010000190.1:729-3390 GCA_964635525.1 uncultured Bacteroidaceae bacterium | reverse complement strand
AACCATGTCGCACTTGTTCACGAACACCACCAATCGCGGACCGTTCACCTGGCGAGCCAAAAGGATGTGCTCACGGGTCTGAGGCATGGGACCGTCGGTAGCTGCAACTACAATGATGGCACCGTCCATCTGCGCCGCACCAGTAACCATGTTCTTGACATAGTCAGCGTGACCCGGGCAGTCGACATGGGCATAGTGGCGGTTAGCTGTCTCGTATTCGACATGCGCAGTGTTGATTGTGATACCGCGCTCCTTCTCTTCGGGAGCATTGTCAATCTGGTCGAACGACTTCACTTCCTCTGCCCTCGTGAAGCCCCTCTCTGCCAACACCTTTGTGATAGCAGCAGTCAATGTAGTCTTTCCGTGGTCGACGTGACCAATAGTACCGATGTTAACATGCGGTTTTGAACGATCAAATTTCTCTTTAGCCATAGCTTTTGTGTTATTTAATTAGTAATCCTATGCTCTCAAAAAACAAAGAGCTGTTGACGAGACTTGAACTCGTGACCTCTTCCTTACCAAGGAAGTGCTCTACCGCTGAGCTACAACAGCATAGCTTTGACAGGCCAAGATGCCGGCACCGGCACCGCAAACCTCAGAAGCCAACGCCCTGTCGACCGGCCGCTCGCCTAAAGGCGTGGGCAAAGATGGATTCGAACCACCGAAGTCGTAAGACAGCAGATTTACAGTCTGCCCCATTTGGCCACTCTGGAATTTGCCCTTAAGAGCCTCTTGTCGGATTCGAACCAACGACCCCGAGATTACAAATCACGTGCTCTGGCCAGCTGAGCTAAAGAGGCAAAATTTGCAACCGTGTCAACAGAAACGGCTGCAAATTTAATCATAAATTCCACAATGCAAAAAACTTTCCCCTCAAAATTTCAGCCGCGAACTTTTTCTTTGTGCTTTATCAACAGCTTGGTCAACGCGTCAACGCAATCGTCAACGCCCTCCTCGAAAGTGTCTTTGACTTTGTTGACGAAAAATTCGTTGTTCGGCACTGTCACCTTGATGCTAACATCCTTATTCGCGGATGTTTCAGGCTTGACAACTTTCAATGACACCTCGGCGCTGCACGCGCCGTCCCAATATTTCTCGAGCTTCGACACTTTCTTGTTAATGAACTGCTGCAACTTCTCAGTAGCATCGAAATGAATCGCTTGAATCCTTATTTCCATGTTAACCTCCTTGTTTTTATCATGCTCGTGGATGAGCTTGTTTGTAAATCTTCTTAAGTTCCTCGAAAGAGGAATGGGTGTAAATCTGCGTCGTCTCCAAACCGTTGTGACCCAGAAGTTCCTTGACAGACTCAAGGCCGGCGCCGTTGTCGAGCAAGGCCGTGGCGAAAGAATGGCGCAGGACATGGGGGCTGCGCTTCTTCAAGCCGGGAACTGACGATAATGCCCCTCTGACTATGCCGTAAACAGCAGAGGCCGAGATGCGCTGCCCCTTCGACGTGACAAAAAAGGCCGGGCAAGCAGCCACCTCGTCCCGCATGCAAAGGTACTCGCGAACCATGCCGGCCAAACCGGAACCGATGGGGATGATGCGCTCTTTGCCACGCTTGCCGAGGACTTTCACCTGCATCGACGACAAATCAACACCCTGCAAGTCTAAGCCCACTAACTCCGAACGGCGAATGCCCGTCTCGTAAAGCATGACAATAACTAAGCGGTCGCGCACTTCGTCGAAACTGCCCGAAGGCATGGAGGCAATCAATTGCTCAAGGTCGCCGTCACGGACAACCTCGGGGATGCGTTTGGGCTTCTTGCGCCCGGAAACTTTCTGAGTGGGGTCAACGGCAATCCTGCCCTCCCTAAGCAAGAACTTGTAGAAACTCTTCAAGGCACTCAGCTTACGGTTGACCGACGAGGCCTCGTAGCCGCGCTCAACAAGGCTCGAAAGCCAAGCGCGAACCAAATCAGAATCGGCGCAAGTGACATCAAGCCCCTGTTCGGTCTCCTCAAGGTAAAGGGAAAATTGTTCCAGGTCACGCCGGTAATTGCCGCTCGTGAACCTGGAATAATTCTTTATCGACGTTATATAATCTATGAACAAATCTATATATGCGTGCATAAAATAGCTTTCATGCTACGAATATATATATTCGGCAGGACTTTTCAAAGAAGCAAAGGCAGCAAGTGCTACTCCTGCTCCCGGCGCAGCTTCTGCACGTAGATGGCATGCTCCATCTTCAAACGCCTCTCGACAGAGGGTTTGTCATACTGCTGCCTGCGGCGCAACTCCTTGATTACGCCAGTCTTTTCAAATTTCCTCTTAAATTTCTTCAAGGCTCTTTCGATGTTCTCGCCTTCCTTCACCGGTACAATTATCATATCCTGTATATCTGAAACAATTAATAACTCGGGGTTTTCAATGAATACCAGACCGCAAAGATAAAGACACTTCAGCAATCCGGCAAGCATTCACGTTTTTTTTCAACGGTGTATCAAAGCCACGAATGCAACAAGCTGGTGCAAATTCAGGCGGCGGGGACATAAGCTACCGCGCCGGGCGGCGAGGTGTTTTTCTAAACACGCAGGGCAAGCGGAACCACCCCTCTGCCCCGCTTGGATTGGCTATGTATCCTGACGGGGAAAAGCCGGCATACGGCAATCGCCCAGTCCGTTCCTTTGGATAAGTTTTGCCGCACGCGCAGAT
>CAZWPW010000190.1:0-719 GCA_964635525.1 uncultured Bacteroidaceae bacterium | reverse complement strand
CAGATGACGATGCCGCGAAATGCGTTATCTTTGCAATGCCTCCATACTATAGGATGGCAGTGATTTTTTTGACAGATGGCGGCGGACAATTTTTCAAAACAAACGGATAGCGTTGATGGCGGCAACGGAGGGCGCGCATGCCGCTCGGTTGCCATGCTTGACCTCCGCAGGCAGCACTCGCGCATAAGCGCCGAGATAGATGCTGCCCTGGCCGAGGCCTCCGGTTCATGCTATTACATAAACGGCCCGCAAGTCAAGGACTTCGCCTCGCAAATGGCCTTGCGCGTCAACGCAAAGCATGCTATACCGACGGGCAACGGCACCGACGCGCTGCAGATTGCATTGATGTCGCTCGGGCTGAAGCCGGGCGATGAGATTATTGTCCCGGCATTCACCTACGTTGCCCCTGCCGAGGCCGCAGCCCTTCTCGGGCTTGTCCCGGTGTTTGTTGACGTTGATTACGGCTCGTTCAACGCCACTGAAGGCAACATTGAAGCGGCGGTAACGGGCAAGACGCGCGCCATAATCGCGGTCCACCTCTTCGGCCAATGCTGCCCCATGGAGGGCATCCTCGACTTGGCCCGCGCCTGCAACCTGCATGTCATTGAGGACAATGCGCAATCGTTAGGCACTTGCTGCACCTTCAGCGATGGCAGCTCGAAGCCGGCAGGCTCGATGGGCGATTTCGGCTGCACCTCGTTCTTCCCAACAAAGAACTT
>CAZWPW010000189.1:0-3407 GCA_964635525.1 uncultured Bacteroidaceae bacterium | reverse complement strand
GGAACTTTCGCAGATGGTTCTCAAGCAAACCTCAACTATGCATGGAGTATTGATGCAATTAAATCATTTATCAATTATAAATAAATAACTTAAACATTATGAAATTACTTTTGGTTTGGCTCATCTTTACGGTACCTGCATGTATTATTCTATCAAAGAAAAACCGTGGTGCTGGATAATACATCCTCGCTATACTCTTTCCCTTGATTGGACTTATCTTTGCCCTATGCCTGAAGAAACTCAATCCTAATGAAGACAACGTAGCACCTCCTAATCTCGACATCACAGAAGATAATCACAAACAAACCGATTGATGAAAAACTATTACAACATCTTGGGTTTGTCTTCATACGAAGACTCCCAAGATATAATTTTAGCCAAATACAAGGAAGCAACCTCGCGTCTTTGCGCCCAATCTTTTAGCAAAGACGTAAGGGATCAACTCATTGAAATAAACGAGGCTTTCTTAGTCTTGTCAGATTCCAAACTCAAAAAGAAATATGATTATGCCCTAAGCACTGATTCGCATGGTGAGACTTTGCTCAATAACATTGCAGTTAAGAGTGAAAAGGCAGTAAATTTCATATCAAGCAAATTGGATAATGCTCAGAAAAAGCGCATGAAAAACAAATGGCCGGCAATAATATGCGGATTCTTCATTCTTCCAGCGTTAGGACCAATTATACGAACCTGTACCGAAGCATTAATGCAAGAAAAAAGTTCCAACGCGGTATTAGATAGCATTGATACTTCGGCGAATAAACAATCTAATAAACAAGATACTAATAGATATGACCCGTTTCGGTTCATGGGGACACGTCCTGCTGAAATGAATACAATAGAATATGATAGATGGTTTCCACAACCACAAGGTGTAGAACATTTAGTCAGGGATGATACCTTATTAGACTATCGAACACGTGTTAATGACATAAATAATGTTTTCGATAATACTCAACGTTTAATAGATAAAAAATATCCAAAGTCAAAGTTTGGTGGAAAACGAAAGAAAGCTGCATTTGGTACTGAAGAAGAAATTGAAGATCTAAGCGATTAGAGTGTTACTAAATCATCGTAAGTGACATTGTTGAAAAATGCACTTGCAAATGGAGATTAGCAGCAGATGCAGATACAAGTCGTAAATATCACCTTTTGAACAGCAGTATTGGATTTGAGGGCTCTCCCAAGATTTCTCATTACACCAAAACGATAACTTTCTATGAAGTTTATCTAGCACTACCCTCTACTGTTAAATGAATCAATATTCCATCAGGCTCGCTATACTATGTAAAAGACCTGAAAATTCGATAAATTACAGCTCTTAAAAATATCACGAAAAAAGAAGTTGCAATAACTAACTATAGTTGCCCTATTAACTTTCTTCCTGCCTTAGGCGGCTTTGCACGGCATGGATGCGTGGCTTTGGTTGTGCCTTTTGCCGTTTTTGACAGGCTCTAACACTTTTTGGCACGGATGTCCTTGATTTCTTGGATGTTTGCATCTATTTTAGCGTCAATTACTTGTAAAGGAAATTACGATGAGGAATTATTTTGCGATTTACTTGCTTTTAGCGGCAGGCGCGTGCATCTGCGGATGCAAAAGCACGAAAAACAGCAGTATGAACGAGGATGAAGCGTCATTGGCAATGCAGGGCGGCCCAGGGGGAATGGGAACACCTCCACAAGGGCGGGGCGGAACGTTCCAAAACGACCGGGGCGGCGGTCCCGGAGGGGGCGGTATGCCGCCCGGCGGAGGCGGTGCCATGACGCGCAGCGGTTCACCGGGGATGCCTCCGGGCGGGGGCGGAGGTGCTCCTGGCGGCGGGCCGGGCGGAGGGATGCCCCCTGGCAGGCACGGCATGTCGCAATTCAGCGAGGAGTTGATTGCCGCCGTTTACATGGCTACCGAGGGTGAACTCTCCAAGAATGGCGAGAGCATTGATGCGCGCGGTGAGAACCAATCGGCTGTCGTGGCACGCAATGATAGCAAGGTGGTGCTGTCGAGAAACACCATAAACACCTCCGGTAACACTACTTCGCAGGATCACAGCAGCTTCGAGGGCTTGAACGCCGCCGTCTTGGGGCGCGGCAATTCGCAGATAAGCATGTCTGCCAATATGATAACAACGTCTGGCTTGGGTGCCAATGGGGTGTTCGCGCACGGCGGGAGCGTGATAGTTTCTGAGAAAGACATGATTAACTGCACCGGCGACGGCGGCCACGGCATCATGTGCAGCGGAGGAGGAACTATCCATGCAACAGACATTTACATTACGACGAGCGGGAAGAATTCCGCACCAGTGGCGACTGACAGGGGCAGCGGCACTATCACCGTCAACGGCGGGTTGATTGCCAGCCACGGGCAGGATTCGCCCGGGTTGTATTCGACGGGCAAGCTCATTGTCAGTCGTGCCGACATCAGTTCCGACGGAAGCGAGGTGGCGGTCATCGAGGGTTCCAACCTCATCAGCCTTGAGTCATGCCGTTTGACGTGCAGCTTTCCCGACAAGTGGGGCATAATGATTTACCAGAGTTTCTCGGGGGATGCCGAGGGCGTTGACGGTGAGTTCATATCGTCGAATTCGACGATAAGTGTGACAGGAGAAAACAGCCCTCTCTTTTTCGTGACCAATTCTACTGCTAACATCACGTTGAAATCCAATGAGATCAATTGCGCCTCGGGCATTCTGCTTGATGCCTCTGCTTCGCGTTGGGGCAGGAAAGGGCAGAACGGCGGCACGGCAGTGATAAAGACAAGCAACCAAGTGCTTGAGGGCGACTTGTTGGCAGATGCCGAGAGCAGCATACGTTTGGCATTGTCGGACGGCTCGATGCTTAAGGGGTCGGTCAATCCCGGCAGCACTGCCAAGTCTGCGGAGGTTGAGATTGACTACAGCAGCGTTTGGGAACTGTCAGACGACGCTTATGTCACGCGCATTGATGCCCTTTTCTCGGGCGGTGAAGTATCCAACATAGTCGGCAACGGCTATGATGTCTACTACGATGCGGCCAATAATCCGCAGCTTGGCGGCAAGAGCTATGCTTTGCAGGGCGGCGGCGAGTTGAAGGCTTTGCAATGACTTGGCATCCTGGTGCAATGCCGGGGCGGTGATATTCGGCCTCGCCTTTAAGCGGCGGGGCCTTTTTGCGTGTTGCCGGTTTCCTTTTTGTGCTGGTTTTTGCGCTGGGTGGTGTTCCGGATTGGCAGCCTTGCGGTTTTATTTTCATTGCTGTCCGATATAATGGCTACTTTTACCCATAGTTGGATGATTTTATTTTGCAACAGAAATCTAACGAAAATGGGCTGGCCTCGCAAATGAAGTCAGCCCTAATTTTATAAACTCGAAAAAGTCTTATCGGACAGTAATGAATATTTATTCCGTCATTGTCAGGGATTCCAATTTATGA
>CAZWPW010000188.1:0-3412 GCA_964635525.1 uncultured Bacteroidaceae bacterium | reverse complement strand
GCACCGAGACGGCGGCCTTGGCTGCGTGCGTGGTTGTCAACATGCTGAACCAGAAGTAACCCACTCGATTGCGTGCAGGCACGAAAAAGGGGGACTGCCATGAATCCCCCTCTGTTGACATGCTGCCATGCCGTACGGTTGCGGCGCGGCATATTATTTTAACTCTTTCAATTCCCAACCCAAGGCGCTGGCGCCAAGCACTGCAGCATCAGAATCCTTAAGTTCCGAGACAAGCACCTTGGTCTTGCCCTTGTATATGTTGAGCACGTTCTCTTCAATGGATTTGAGCAGGGGCTTCATCAGGAACTCGCCTGACTTTGCCAGCCCGCCGAATAGCACTATGGCCTCCGGGCTTGAGAACGCTATGGCATCTGCCAATGATTCGCCGAGGATCTCACCCGTGAAGTTGAAGATTTCCACCGCCAGTTTGTCGCCTTTCACAGCGGCGTCATAGACGTGTTTCGAGGTTATCTCTTCAACAGGTATTTGCCTGAGAAGACTCTCGTCAGTCCTTTCGGCGAGAAACTCCCTTGCCGTCCTGCCAACCCCGGTTGCCGAGCAATAAGTCTCAAGGCAACCGCGCCTTCCGCAACCGCAGGGGCGGCCGCCACGCCGTATGATAGTGTGGCCCAATTCACCGGCGAAACCGTCATGGCCATATACCATTTGCCCGTTGATGACGATGCCGCTGCCAACGCCGGTGCCTAAGGTGATCATGATGAAGTCTTTCATTCCCCGTGCCACGCCGTAGGTCATCTCGCCTATGGCGGCGGCGTTAGCGTCGTTAGTGAGCACTGTCGGGATTGATAGCCTTTCCTCAACCATGTCAGCCAACCTTATTATTCCCTTCCACGGCAAGTTCGGGGCGAACTCTATCGTGCCGTTGTAGTAGTTTCCGTTTGGCGCGCCTATCCCGATACCTTTGATTTTTTCCTTGCCACCGACTGATTCTAACAGGGGAAGGAGGTTTTTGCAGACGGCATCGACATAATCAACGACATCATCGTATGCCTGGGTCTTGATTGACGAACTGCACAGTATTGACCCCCTCGCGTCAACTATGCCGAAAACTGTGTTTGTGCCACCTATGTCTATGCCTACGACATAAGGTTTTTCCATATTCGTGTTCATTATGTAAGTTTATTATAATATGTTGTCTCTGTTCATTTGCGTGTCAACCCTTGTTTGCCATGTTCGCCCTCAACCCCTTGTCAATAGTTATCAGGCGTTCCTTGTAAAGTTTTCCTACGGCCCGCTTGAATGCTTTCTTGCTTATTCCGAACATGGAATATATCTTCTCAGGCGGTGTGCCGTCGTCGACGGGCAAGAACCCGCCGTTGTCTTTAATTGCTTGGTACAGACGTTCTGCGGTTTCGTCGGCAGTGTGCTTGTTTTGCTTTTGCAGAGCGAGGTCAATCTTCCCATCGGGCCTGACGTTTTTGACAAAGGCGCGCACCCTGTCGCCTGTGCTTATTGTCGTGAATATCTCGTTGTTGAAGACCAACCCGTAATATTTGTTGTCGATAATGGTTTTCCACCCAAGGCTGGTTCTCTTCCATATGAGAGCCTCCACCTCGTCGCCGGCGTTGTAGGGGGGGATGCCCCGGCTGTAGAACTTGTCAATTCTTGCTGAGGCCATTATCCGGTGGCTCACCGGGTCGATGGTGACGTAAACGACGTACTTGCGGCCTCTTTCCATGCGTTCATCTTGTTCGGCGAAAGGCACGAACAGATCTTTGAGCAGCCCCCAATCCATGAAGGCTCCATGCTCATTGGTCCATGCCACTTCGAGGCAAGCAAAATCGCCAACCTTGGCTTTCGGGGTCTCGGTCGTCGCCGTCAAACGCTCTTCATTGTCCAAGTAAACGAACACTTTGATAACGTCTCCTGCCTCGTAGCCGGGCGGGACAAGCTTTGCAGGCAACAGTATTTCGCCGTCTTCCTTGCCATCAAGGTAAACCCCGAAGTCAACACTTTTGATGATTTCGAGGTTATTGTAGTCTCCTAATGTTATTCCTGGCATGGCAAGGCTCGCGTTTCGTTGTCGTTCTGGGTAATGTCAGATGTTTTCTTTCTTCCTTTTTTCTTTCTTCGCAAGGACGATGATGTTGAACATGAACTCGGTCATCCACTCTTCAGAGAACCCGAGGCCGTCGGCCTGCTTCTTGAGGTTGAACGATGCCGCCATGACTTCAGCTTTTTTCCAATCGGGCTTGGTCATTATCTTGTGCACCGTGTCGGCGGTCATGTTGCGCAGGGTGTTTTTCATGAATCCAGGCACTTGCATCTTCCATTTCATGATTGAAGTGACGAGTGTGAGAAGGTTCGTCAGGAAATCCTGTATTTTCAAGGTGTAGCTTTGGATTGCCATTTGCGACTTGCATTTCTTTTTTATCGAGCTGTCCAGCTCGTCGAAGAATATGTCGCCTATCGAGTATTCAGCCTGCATTATCTTCCGCGCTCTGGCCTTTTCCGCCACGCCGAGCTTGTTGTTGGCCGTAGCTATCTTCAAAGTGCGTTTGAACATGGCAAGCTCGGGCATGAGCTTGATGTTGGTGATTCCCAAGTTCGACGATATGGCTGCCTGCATGTATATCCTGACGAAATTCATGAAGTCCTCAACGCCTTTTTTCATCGGCTCGTCGTCAGAGTCTTTCTTTTTCTTGAGTATGGAGAGTATTCCCATGGTTGATTATTCTGACAATGGTGTTTTACTTTGCAAAAGTAATCATAGTTTTGTTAGTATCATAGCTTTTGGCCAGTTCATTGCGTGCCGCCCCCTGTGACTTTAATGCTGTATCTTACTATGCCTTTGCGCTTGAGCACCGCAACGAAGGCAATGATGCGTTCGTCAAGATGCTGCTCATGGGCGTATGTTTTTTTCATCTCGTCTATTATTTGCCCCACATTGCGCCGGCCGTTAGCCAATGACACCACGGCAGAGCCCATCTCGTCAAGTTCGATGGTCGTCGTCTTGCTGAAGCGGCGCAGCAGCTTGGCCAGCCCCTTCTTCCGGCGCAACGAGGGGAACGACAGAGCCGCCAGCCCGCCGTGCGCCGATGCTGTGACATCATCCTCAATGACAGGAATAACCTCGTTGATGTCGGTCAGCCCCTTGGTCATTTCTTGTTGGGGAGTTCCAAGCCGTAGCCTTTCTTCTTGTCGACGGCCTTGAGGATAAAGCCTATCACCAAGGCGGCAACACCGAAGCCAGCCAGCATGACGAGGGGAGCGGTGTAGTCGTAGGATACGGCGGCCTCTTCTGCCGATATGGCCCCGTTCTGCAAGTCAATGGCAAGCTGCGGGTTGGTCTTGTCAAGCACCTTGCCAATGAGCAACGGGAACAGCCACAGACCGATGTTCTGTATCCAGAATATCAAGGCGTAGGCGCTGCCGATAATCTTTGCGTCAA
>CAZWPW010000187.1:0-3431 GCA_964635525.1 uncultured Bacteroidaceae bacterium | reverse complement strand
CCCAAGGGCGGAAAACATACAACCCAAGCCGCCCTTGGGTTGTATGTCTTTTTGTCAATTCGCCGGGGTATGTTTTCCGGCTTGCCGAACGCTTTTTATCTGCTCGCCGAGGAGCGTTTGCCAACCCTCCGCCTTGCTGCAAATAATGCAAGTTGGTTTCACTGCTGACTGGATTTCTTATCTGTCACAGCACTAAAGCGTCTTGGGTCATGCGCTCCATGTATTGTTGGATGATTGATTTGAGTTTGTTTTCCATCTGCTTTGCCATGTAGGGGAAGGCGCGGGCGACATTGCTCTTGAGCAGCGGGTCATTGACGAAGTCATAGAGTGCCAGAATTTTCTCTCCGTCGAACTGCAACAGGTAGTTCCCTTCGAAATACTGGTATATACCGTTGATGTAGTTGATTGCAAACATTTCGTCAGCAGGTGTGTTTAAGAGGTCGCATCCAAAGGCCACGAAGGGTTTGTCATAACCAAGGTATCCCAATACCGTCGGCATTATGTCTATTTGTTGCGCTATCCCCTCACGAAGCCCGGTCAGGGTTGGGTCGGAAGGCGAATAGAAGATTATCGGCACGGAAAACACCCCGGCATCGGTCAAATATTCGAGCGTGTTGCTCTGGCTCGTATGGTCTGCCGTCACAACGAATAGGGTGTTTGCGTACCACTCCATGCGCGATGCCTCTTCGAAGAACTGGCGCAAGGCATCATCGGAATACATTATGCACTTGTGGATGGGCAATGTCCCCTCCTTGTACTTGCTTTCTTCCCCTTTTGGCAGTTTGAAGGGATGGTGCGACGATGCGCTGAAGAGGCTTGCCACAAAGGGTTGCTGCGTCGTGTCAAGTACTTTTGCGGCATAGGAAAAGAACTGTTTATCCCATATTGCCCACACTCCGTCGAAGTCACCGCCGTTGGGATATTCGTTTCGGCCATAATAGTTGCTGAATCCCGAGGCGCGGGCGTATGCATGAAATCCCATCGACGAATTTTCTGCACCATGGAAGAAAGCAGTGCTGTAGCCTTTGCCGCGCAGTTCCCCTGCTATGCCCGAGACGCGGTTGAGCGACGAGGGGGTAAGGAAGAACGGCTCGATGAACATCGGTATGCCCGAAAGTATCGACGGCATGGCATCTATGCTCTTCCTGCCGTTGGCGAAGGAATGCCTGAAAACCAATCCTTGCTGCGCCAGCGAATCAAGGAACGGGGTGAAGCCATAGTCCTCGCCTTTGAGTTCGCGGTTTGCCAAGCCTGAATATTCCTTACCGAAACTCTCCATTATCAACACAACGACATTCTTCGGAACGAAAACGGAATCACCACTCGGGATATGCACGGGGCTATAGAGGCTTTCCATGAGGTTGCGGTCGGTGAAATATTCTTGAACGGTGAATACCTCCTTGCCTATCGTCCTGAAAATAGAGAACGGGGTGTTAAGCACCAATGCAGTCTCGATTGGGCGGTTGACAAATTGGTTCGCATTGCTTAGCGTGATAGGCCTGACTGCCGTAGTGAAGCCTCCGCGTATTCCTGCAACCGAAAGGCCAACGGCCAAGGCCAAGCTCAATAACTGCGACAAATAATACGGCAATATGCTGTAATGCGCCTTGCTGCGGTAGCAGCAATAGAACGCCCAAAAGGCAAAGGAAAGGATGATTGCCATCAATACCAGATACCAATGCGAGAAGAGTTCCTCGAAGAAAATCGAAGCGAAGTTGCTCTCGTTTGAGAACTCACTGAAGACCAATGCAGTGGTACGCCGGCTGGTGTATTGGAAATATACCGAATCTGCCAGATTGGCGCAAACAGCCAAGGTGTTTGGCACAATGAAAACCCATTTCGCAACCGCCGAATATGCCGCAGTGTCTTTTAAATGGATCGGGAACAAAACCAATACTATATATAATGTGTTGATATAAAGTATTGCCGAAGTATCAAATAGCAAGCCGCCCTTGACTATCGAAGCGAACAGGTCGGTAGTCATGTCCTCGGAGAAATATTTCCAGTTCTCCGCGAGGAACTCGAGCCTGCACAACATGAAAGCCACGTAAACCAAAAGCAGGTTGCGGACAACTGCAATGAACGGCTTCACATAGCTGGATATTTCATTCCTTATTATCATATTATATGTTTTTACTCCTTGCCGAAGATGCCCGTGCCTGAGAGCCAGTGACGGCATGTATCTTGTCCAACAACATTTGTGGAGTTATTCCTGCAAGGCAGTCATACGTTCCGTAACGGCATTTCTTTTGCCCGAAGACAGAGCATGGCCGGCAACTCATGTCAAGCTGCACGGCATTGCCTAACGGCTGTTTCCATCCCATGAACCCGCAAAGGGGGTGCGTTGCTCCCCATACCGAGACGACAGGAACAGCGACAAGCGATGCGAGGTGCATGTTCGCCGAATCCATGGACAGCATGCAATCGAGCTTGCTCATGAGCTGCAGCTCTTCATCCAAAGACAGCTTGCCTGCAACAGACGTTACATTGGCGTTGCCTTCTGCCCAAGCCTCGAGTTCGGCTCTCTCGTTGCCATCCGACCCGAAAAGGAAAACATGATTTGCCCCATCACTTGCAAGGCTTTCTACCACCGTGCGTGTAGTGGCCAATGGCAGCTGCTTGCTTTGGTGCTTTGAGAATGGAGCTATCCCGATGCAACGCTTGCCCTGGCATTGCCCGGCAAACTGCGGCAGCACAGGTTCCTCAATCTGCTGGCCTTGGTAGAGAGAAACGAAACTGTCATCTGATTTGATTCCTGCCTTGGCAAAGGCAATGGCATAGCGTTGGAACGAAGTCGCCAAAGGCAGAAGTCTTTTCCCCCCGTCCCTGACGGCAGCCCTGCGCTTTGCACGTTCCTTGTCAATGCTGGTGACCTTGACACCGGCAAAGGCAAACAAGGCGCGCAAGAGCTTTGTCCTTATCACATCGTGCAGGTCAACGACTATGTCAAACCTGTGGCGGGACATATCCTTGTAGAGCTTGAGCATGCCGAAAATGCCTGAATACCTTGATGATTTCAGATCCACGCCCCAGAAGTTGACGTTCGGACCCAACCTCCTGAACAACGGCGCATACTGCACCCTGCTGGCGACTGTGAACTCATCGCTGGGCGAGAGCTTAGCCGCCGATGCTATGACTGGCACGGTCATTGCCACATCGCCGAAAGCTGAAAAACGGAGGACAAGGATCTTTGACATCTCTTCTGAGCGTTTTCACTTCTTCCCGTAGAGGACGGGGTTCAAGTTCGGGTCGTTATACATCTTCATCTGCTTGTAGACCTTCATGTACTTCCGTCCATTGGCTATGTCGTCAATCAATGCGTCTATTGCCTGCGAAAGGTCTTCGCGTTGTTGCAGCAATATGCCAAGTTTGCCCATGCACTCGTTGCGGTGATGGGCATCGACGTCATCACGCTCGGTTTCCTTGCGCAT
>CAZWPW010000186.1:0-3460 GCA_964635525.1 uncultured Bacteroidaceae bacterium | reverse complement strand
TTAAAAATATGTATTTGCAAGGTAAAAATATATAATCTTACGGTAAAAATAAATAGACTTAACCTAAAAATAAAGATTTCTTTTAACCCGAGGCGAGATTGCCTCCGTTGCAAGTGAAGATTTCATGCCGCCCTGCCCTGCTTTTCATTCCGCCTGCACCTGGTTTTGCCGGCGTGGAGCCGGGTTATGGGCGGCGTTCCCTACCGGCCCGGGTTGAGCCTTATCGTGGTGACGACGGGTAGGTGGTCGCTGTAACCTCCGATGTATTTCATTCCGTTGTAGGTACGGAATGGTTTCCACCCGAAGTATTTCGTGTCGGGTTCGAGCAAGTAATCGTCGTTCACGGCGGTTGCTTTTCCGGCTGCAAGGCGCGCATTGCCCTGTGCCATAGCACTGTTGACGATTATGTGGTCGAACGTTTGCCACATCCCCCGGTACTTGTATGAGCCTGCGTCGGTTGAATCGGCGTAGTGGGCGGTGAGTATTTCGTATTTCCCGTCGTTGAATGTTTTGGCGAGGTTCTTGTCGTTTGCTTCCATGTTGAAGTCTCCCATCATGACGATGTTGGGGCTATGTCGTTCGGCATGCAATGAATCGGCGTATTGCCTTAGGCGGCGGAGTACTATCTGCCTTGCTTTTTCCGATTGCCGTACCGTCGTCCTGCGGCTTGGGAGGTGGCATGCTATGACGTCGAGCGTGTCGCCTGTCGCCACTATGCCGGAGCAATGCAGCATGTCGCGGGTTGGCGCGGCCCCGGCCGGGGAGACATCGGGCCTTATATGGCTTGAACTTATGAGTTTGAACTTGTCGCGCTGGTAGATTATGGCGACGTTTATGCCCCTCTGGTCCTGCGAATCGGTTATAACGTAACGGTATCCGAGCTGCTTGAGCGGCGAGTAAGCTGTCAAATGGCGCATTATCCGGTCGTTTTCGACTTCACACAGAGCCACTATTGCCGGCACGCATCCCTTTCCGCTGTTGATTATCGCCCTCGAGAGGTTTGACATTTTCTGGTTCAGCCGGCCGGGGTGCCATGCCCTGATTGAGTTGGGGAGGAACTCGTCGTCGTTTTTCAGGCTGTCGTCAAGGCAGTCGAAGAGGTTTTCGACGTTGTATGCCATGAGCACCAACGAGTCGTTTTGCGCATGGCAGGGCATGCTTGCCATGATAGCCGCGAGTGCCGGTATGATTGCCATGCGCAGCGTCATCGTCTTTTATGCCTTTAAATTCCGCTTTGCGTGTCTTGTGTTGCTTTCCCGCTTGCCGGGTTTTGTTTTTGGTGTTGCGGCCGCAGGAGGTCGTTGACCGTTTTCACAGGGTTGAAGGTTGTTGACGGCACTTCGACGAACACCGTGTTCCAATCGCTCATTGCCCCGTTCCACAGTCCTGGAAGCTCAAGCGCTTTGAGTTCCTTGCCATCTTTCGACTTGGTTGATATGAATCCCGTATTGCTGTCGACGTGTGCTATGAGGTTGTATTTTAGTCCTTTGTGGTCTTTTACGGCGCATACGAGGTCAACGGGATTGAAGTGTGTTGAGTTTTCGAACATTGTTTTTTTGCCCGGGTCGTTCATGTCGATTTGCGAGCTTTCGAGTATTTGCAGCGACACCGTGCCGTCGCTGTTGTATGCAAAGAATGGTCCTCCTCCCGGTTCGCCTTCATTTTTTACCATTCCGCATACTCTGATGGGCCTGTTCAGTTTGCCCTGGATGTAGCGTGCGAGTTTTTCGTCGCCGTATTCCCGTGCTTCGTCGTTGTGGCAGCACAATTCGTTTTCGAGGAATGCGAGCATTCCTTTGAGTTGGGCGGTGGTGCAGTTGCCTCTTTCGAGCGTCTCGAGGCAATCATACGTTTTTTGTTGGAGCGTGATGAGGAGTCCTGCTATTGCTTTCTTGTAGGTTATGGTGTCGCCTTTCAATGCATCTGGCACTATGTTGTCGATGTTTTTGATGAATATTATGTCGTAATCGAGGTCATTGAGGTTCTCAATCAACGCTCCGTGCCCTGCCGGGCGGAAGAGCAATTTGCCGTCAGCGGTCCTGAAGGGCTTGTTTTGCATGTCGGCTGCTATCGTGTCGGTCGAAGGTTTCTGTTCCGAGAAGGTCACTTCAAAGGCTGTGGAATATCGCTTGGCGTATTTTTCTGTTTTTTCTTTGGATAGTTGTTCGAAGAGTTGCCTGTGTTCGTGCGAGACGGTGAAATGCACGTTGACTTTCCCGCTGGCTTCTTTTGCGTAGGCTTCGCCTTCGGCGAGGTGTTCTTCGAAGGGTGTCCTTACTTCGGTGCCGTAGTCATGGAAGTGAAGCATGGCTTTCGGCAAGTTGCCATAGTTGAGTCCTTCTGTCGAGAGCAATGTTTTGGCGACTGTCTTGTATTGCTTGCCGTCGATGAGTTCGTCCGCCCCTTTTCCTGTGTTGCTCTTGCATGCCTTATCGAGGGCTTCGAAGAATGCGAAGTCACGTATGCGGTTGAAAAACGTCTGCTCAAAAGCAGTCTTAGGCTCGCTTTCAGCGGATTCGATGAATGCGAACAAGTCTTTGAACATCCTGCTTGCCGCCCCTGACGCTGGTACGAACTTGAGTATTTTCTTCCCTGTTTGGCGGTAATTTTCCCATGCCTCTGCATATTTGCGGCAATCGTTTTCGTCGAGTTGCCTGATTCCTTTTCCCGTCGTTGCCGGCGCTATTATTTCCAAGAAATCGAATCCTTGTTCGAAACACTCTATCTGCCGTGCTATCTGTTCTGTTGTGATGTTCTTCGATGCCAGTTGTTTGAGGTCTTCTGGCGTTAATTGGATGTTGGACGATATCATTGCTATTAGTTTTTAAAGTATTCCAAAAATACGAAAAAACCTCTGCTTGGCCTCTGTAGGCATGAAAAAATTATTACTTTTACATTTAATAATCCCTATGACAGATGAGTGCTGCCGGTTTTTTCACTGAACAAGAGAGGGGTATGCTGCCCGGCCTGGTGAGGATGTTGTCGCGGGCGTGCAACGGTTGCATCAGCTCGAGGGAATACAAGGTAATCAAGTCCCGTATTTCCGGCGCCATTGCAAGCGGCTGCATGTCAAGGAACAGCTTCGGGATAAATCCTGTCATGCAAAGCCTGCAAACGGCCTGCCTCGTGGCATCGGAGATACGCAATGACCGCGAGGCGATATTGGCGACGCTGCTGCACTATCTCGTTCACTTCGGGCATTACGCCCCGCACGAGGTTGAGTCGGACTTCGGGCCCGGTGTCTTGGCTATCATCAACGGCATGGGCAAGATCAACGAAGTCTACCACCGCAGCCCCGTCGTTGAGTCAGAGCATTTCAAGGACTTGCTCATGTCGTTTGCAAGCGACATGCGTGTTATCCTGATAATGATTGCCGACCGCGTCAACATCATGCGGCAAATAAGGGACACGGCAAATCTCACCGACAAGGAAAAGATTTCAAACGAGGCTATCCACCTCT
>CAZWPW010000185.1:0-3491 GCA_964635525.1 uncultured Bacteroidaceae bacterium | reverse complement strand
ACATTATTCTGCTTTGCTTGCTTTTTTGCTGTCATTCTGCCAATCGCGTTTTCGCCTTGCGTTTATCCCATCGCTTCTTTGAATATTTCGCTTACTGTGGGGTGCGGGAATACGGTTTTCTCCCATTGTTCCGTTGTGAGTCCCAGCGTGACAGCCATTGTTGCAGTGGTTATTATTTCCGATGCCGGGTTTCCAATGACGTGCGCGCCTATTATTTTCCCGTCATTGCGCGTCACTATTTTGCATATTCCGTTAGCCCCTTCGTTCTCTGCCACGAACCTTCCCGAGTACGCCATTGGTATTGTTGCTTCGTTGCATTGCGTTCCTTGTTGCCTTGCTTGGGCAGCTGTCATGCCCACCCCCGCTATTTCGGGGTTGGTGTAGACGACGCTTGGTATTGCATCGTAGCTCATTTCGTCGTCTATGCCGAGGATGTGGTTGACGGCGACTTCGGCTTCCCGCACGGCAGTATGGGCGAGGAGCGAGGTTCCGTTAAGGTCTCCGCAGATGTAGATGCCTTCTTCTGAGGCCATCATGTGCTTGTCGACAACAGGTATTCCGCCTTTGCCGGTTTCGAGGCCGAGGTTTTCGAGGCCGAATCCTGCGGTTTCGGGTTTTCTTCCTACGCACATCATCAGTTTTTGTGCGGTGAGTGTCCCCTTCCCGCCGGCGTTTTCGTAGTCGATGGCTATGTTGCCTTCGTCGTTGCGCGCGCCGGTCACTTTGGTTTCGAGCATGAACTCCACGCCCCGCTTAGCATATTCCGCCCTTAGGGCCGCAATTATTTCGGTGTCCATGTTGCTGATGATTTCCGGCATCATTTCGATTACCGTGACCTTGCATCCGAGCGTGTTGAAGAACGCCGCGAACTCCAAGCCTATGACTCCCCCTCCTACTATTGCGAGCGATTGCGGGAGTTCCTTGCATTCGAGAGCGTTTTTGTGCGTCCAGTAATCGATATTGCCGAGCCCTTCGATTGGCGGCACGAATGTCGTCGAGCCGGTGCATACGATCATCTTGCTGCATTCGAAAGTTTGCCCGTTGCATTCGATTGTGTTTTTGCCTGCTATTCGCGCTTCGCCTTGCACAATTTCTGCGTTGGCTGCCGTGAGCCTTGCTTTTATTCCTAATGCGAGCTTGCGCACCACTTTGTTTTTGCGTGCGATGATCTTGGGCAGGTCGAATCCCGCTTCGGATGTCGTGACCGCGTATTTGTGCGCGTTTATTGCGTTGTGGTATGTTTTTGCCGAGTAGAGGAGCGTTTTCGTAGGTATGCATCCTTCGTTGAGGCATACTCCTCCGAGGTTGTTTTTTTCGAAGATTACAGTTTTCAGCCCTGCTTTTGCGGCTTTTTCAGCTGCTGTGTAGCCGGCGGGTCCTGCTCCGATTATAGCCAGGTCGTATTTCATGGTTTATGTATTATTGTTGGTGTTGCTGTTTTGCTCGTGTTCTGCTTTTGCTTGTTGCATTCTTTTGGCCAATGCTTGCGCGAACGATTCCGGATTTTCCGGGTTAAGTATGCGTTTTCGCCCGAGGTGGCCTATCGCTATCGTACCAATAAAAGCATCGAGTCCTTTTCTTGTTTCCACATTTTCGATGTTTTCGATGAGCATAGCTTTCTCCTTGGCAAAGCGTCCCCGCCGGAGCGTGAGAACCTTCGTCTCAAGCACATATTCCCCTTTGAGGAGCCTGTCGGTGATGAGGAGCAGCACCACGGCTGCCGTTACTGCGAGCAGTATGAGCTTGAACCATGCGCAGGTGATGCATGCCGCCGCTGCTATGGCGTAGATGGTTTTGAATGCCGGTGTCAGTTGTTCCTTGAAGACTCTCTTTTCCATGTCCTGCAATTGGGCCATAAAGATATGCAATTTGCCATTTAGTTGCATCTTCTCCTGCTATGGAAAGAGTTATTTGTTAGTTTTGCATTGCAAAGTCGTGTTTTCATGGCGAAGTATTTCGATTTTTTAGTCATAGGCTCGGGCATAGCCGGCATGAGCTATGCTTTGAAGGTTGCCGGAAAGGGCAGCGTCGCCTTAGTTTGCAAGACAACCCTTGACGAGGCGAATACCTATTTCGCGCAGGGCGGTGTGGCATCAGTGACCGATGCCACGCGTGACAGTTTTGAAAAGCATATTGAGGACACCATGATTGCAGGCGATTTCCTTAGCGACCGCTCTGCAGTCGAGGCTGTGGTAATGAATGCTCCTTCGCAAATCAAGGAATTGATAGGCTGGGGTGTTGAGTTCGACAAGGATGCAGCCGGGAATTTCGACCTCCATAGAGAGGGGGGACATTCCGAGCACCGAATATTGCACCGCAAGGATAACACCGGTGCTGCGATACAGGAGAGCCTCATGCGCGCAGTCAGGTCACACGGCGGGATAGAAGTCTTCGAGAACCACTTTGCCGTCGAAATAATCACACAGCACCATTTAGGGCTTAATGTCACCCGCCACACTCCGGGCATAGAGTGCTACGGGGCATACGTGCTTGACGAGGCCTCGGGCGAGGTTTGCAAGTTCATCTCTCGTGTCACCATGATGGCCACGGGGGGCGTGGGAGCTGTTTACATGACGACGACGAACCCTCCCGTTGCCACTGGCGACGGCATAGCCATGGCCTACCGCGCCAAAGGTGTTGTAGCCGACATGGAGTTCATACAGTTTCACCCCACGGCATTCTACCGTCCTGGCGAACGGCCTTCTTTCTTGGTGACTGAGGCGTTGAGGGGCTATGGCGCGGTGCTTCGCACGGCCGACGGCGAGGAGTTCATGCACAAGTACGATGCCCGCCTTTCGCTTGCCCCCCGCGACATCGTTGCCCGTGCAATAGACAATGAAATGAAGCTCAGGGGAGAGGACCACGTTTATTTGGATGTCACCCACAAGGATGCAGCCGAGACTATGCGGCATTTCCCGACCATCTACGAGAAGTGTTTGGGCTTTGGCGTTGACATCACCCGTGACTGGATACCCGTTGCCCCTGCCGCGCATTACCTGTGCGGGGGCATAAAGGTAGGGTTGAACGCCGAGTCGTCGATACACCGGCTTTACGCTGTTGGGGAATGTTCATGCACCGGCTTGCACGGCGGCAACCGCCTTGCCTCTAACTCGTTGATTGAGGCAGTCGTCTATGCCGACGCAGCGGCAAAGCATTCGCTGTCGAAATTCAAGGCCTACCCGCTGCAGGATGATGTTCCCGATTGGAACGACGAGGGCACCGTTCCCCATGAGGAGATGGTTCTTGTGACGCAGAGCTTGCGTGAGGTCAGTCAGGTCATGAGCGCCTACGTCGGCATTGTTCGTTCCAACCTCCGTTTGAAGAGGGCTTGGAACAGACTCGACCTCCTTTACCGCGAGACCGAAGAGCTATTCAAGCGCAGCCGCATTTCAAGGCGCATCTGCGAGCTGCGAAACGTCATCAACGTCGCCTACCTCATAACCAAGCATGCCATGCAGCGCACCGAGAACCGCGGGCTACACTACAACGCA
>CAZWPW010000184.1:0-3500 GCA_964635525.1 uncultured Bacteroidaceae bacterium | reverse complement strand
TCTGGCAGATTATTCGTAGCTTGTGTCGCCTGTCCCTTAATAATGATAATGAGTTGTCAGGCAAAAATAAACATTCATCACGACCCTGCAAGTCCATCTTTTAGGCAGCGCAAATTTAAGCTGCATGATAAGAGGACTGTCGCTCTGGATAGCTTGTTTTTCAGCGCATGCCAGTTGTATGCCAATTAAAAAATAATGCATGGTGTTTTTGCCTTTAGTTTGGAAATAAACTATATTTGCACGCTTGAAAACGGATTAATAATAACTAACAAATAACAATTAAGAGAAATGCGTAACAGTGTTGTAAAGACATTTGCGGTCCTGTTTGCGTTGGTTTGCCTCTACTACATTTCATTTTCTTTCGTTTCGGCTCATTATGAAAACAAGGCTCAGGAATACGCCTTGTCAAAGGGCGGCGACAGCAAGGAGATGGAGGCCAATGCCCAGGCCTATCTTGACTCCATGGCCAATGAGCAGGTTTGGTTGTGGCGCACGCTCAAGCAGACCCGTGAGATGGAACTTGGCCTTGGTCTTGACCTGAAAGGCGGTATGAATGTGATTCTTGAGGTTTCGGTTCCCGATGTCCTTCGCGCGCTTGCGGTCGACAATCCCGGCCAGGCTTTTGAGAGCGCTCTGGCAACGGCCGAGCAAAAGGCAAAGACCAGCCAGGATGATGTCATAACTATTTTTGTCAACGAGTTCAGGGCTTTGTCTCCAAATACCCCATTGTCGTCGGTTTTTGCATCGCAGCGTCTCAAGGAAAGGGTTTTGCAGAATACTCCAGACAACCAAGTCATAAGCGTCCTGCGCGAAGAAGTCAGCGCTGCCATCGACAACTCGTTCACCGTTCTCCGCACCCGTATTGACCGCTTTGGCGTGGTGCAACCCAACATACAGAAACTGGAAACAGGTTTGGGGCGCATCATGGTTGAACTGCCCGGTGTCAAGGAGCCGCAGCGTGTTCGTGACCTTCTGTCGAGTTCCGCAACGTTGGAGTTTTGGGAGACATTCACCCCGGCTGAGGTCTACAATGACATAGTTGCCGCGAATGAGAAGGTGCGTGTCATGCTTGCCCAGCAACTGCAAGACGATTCTGCCGTTGAGGATGAAGGCGAAGCAGCAGCGCAGGTGGATGAACAGACTGAGGTAGCTGTTCCTGACTCGGCATCAACAGACATTGCCCAGTCTCTCCTTGCCGCATCGGAAGAAGGAGCACCTTCAACAGAGCTTACAGAGCAGGAAAAACGCGACAATCCAGTGTTTGCTTTGCTTTTGTCGGTTTCGAGAGCCAACAGCGGCTGCATAGTAGGTTATGCTGAGGCCAAGAACCGTGATTTGCTGGATACCTATTTCGAGATGGCTGGTATGCGCCGTGACCTATCGTTGAAGTGGAGCGTCAAGGCTGACTTTGTTGAGCAAGGGAAAGAATATTTTGCTCTCTATTCAATCAATACAAGGGGTGGCAAGGCACCGCTTTCGGGCGATGTTGTTGTCGATGCCAATGACGAGTATGACAACTACAACCGTCCGTGCGTGAGCATGACGATGAACACAGAGGGTGCTCGCAGGTGGGCGCAGCTGACTGGCGACAACGTGAACCGTTGCGTGGCGATTGTGCTTGACGACTATGTATATTCAGCCCCCAATGTCAATGACAAGATAACTGGCGGCCGTTCGCAAATAAGCGGCAGCTTCACTGTAGATGAAACCAAGGACCTTGCCAACGTGCTCAAGTCGGCAAAGATGCCGGCGCGCACGAACATCGTCAACGAAGAGATAGTCGGCCCGTCGCTTGGTCAGGCTTCTATCAACCAAGGCATCCTGTCGTTTGTAGCGGCTATTGTGTTGCTGATGATTTACATGTGCACGATGTACGGTGTCATCCCGGGCATGGTTGCCAACATGGCGCTTGTGTTGAATATCTTCTTCACTATAGGCGTGCTTGCCTCGTTCCAGGCGGCGTTGACGTTGTCGGGAATTGCCGGTATGGTGCTGACGCTTGGCATAGCTGTCGATGCCAACGTGCTCATATATGAAAGGACAAAAGAGGAACTGCGTGCAGGCAAGAACGTTAGGAAGGCATTGTCTGATGGCTATTCAAATGCTTTCTCGGCGATATTTGACTCCAACTTCACGTCGTTGATAACCGGTATCATACTGTTCAATTTCGGCACCGGGCCGATTCGCGGCTTTGCAACGACTTTGATGATAGGCATTATCGTGTCGTTCCTCACAGCGGTGTACATCACTCGCATAGTATACGATTCCCGCATGAAGAAAGACAAGTGGCTCAACCTCACTTTCACATCAAAGGTTACCCGCAAATTGGCGTTGCGTGGGAATTTCAAGTTCATGCATGCGGCCAAGAAGTCATTCACAATTGCGGGCATACTCATTGCTGCTTGCGTTGTTTCGTTCGCATTGCGCGGCCTGAAGGGCGGCATTGATTTCACAGGAGGCTACAACTACGTGGTGACGTTCGAGAAGCAGGTTGTTCCTGAGGAAGTCAATGAGTTGTTACGCAACGAGATGCCTGAAGGCACAGCTGTGCAGGTGTTAGCATTGGGAACCGATGGCAAGACAGTCAGGATATCGACTAACTACCGCATAAACGAAACGGCAGACGACATTGACGAGCAGATAGAACATTTCATATACGAAGCATTGCGAGGCGGCGACCTGTTGACGCAAAACATCAGTTATGAGGTGTTTGTCGACCGCGACAACCATACAGGCGGAAGCATTGTCAGCTCGACGAAAGTAGGGCCGAGCATAGCATCCGATATCAAGGTATCTGCAATATGGTCAGTCATCTTGTCGATCATAGCAATCGGGCTTTACATATTGTTCCGTTTCCGCAACCTCTCGTTCAGTTTGGGTTCGACGATAGCATTGATGTTCGATACCATAATGATTTTGGGAATATATTCGATGTTCCAAGGCGTGTTGCCTTTCTCGATGGAGATGGACCAGACGTTCATAGGCGCGATCCTGACTGCGATAGGTTATTCTATAAACGACAAGGTGATAGTATTCGACAGGATAAGGGAGAACATGGCTTTGTATCCCAAGCACAACACCTTCCACCTCTTCAATGAATCGTTGAACATAATCCTTTCGCGTACGATCAACACCTCAGGTAGCACGTTGCTGGTATTGTTGTGCATCTTCTTCCTTGGTGGAGATTCAATCAGAAGTTTCTCCTTTGCGATGATTCTGGGAGTTGTTTTCGGAACGTTGTCCTCGATATTCATTGCAGCACCGATAGCATACTATTTCTTTGGGAAGAAAAAGATAATCACAACTCCAGTTGCAGAAGAAGCGTGAACATGATGCTTTCATCCGTTCATGCATAAATGGCGGATGATTAACTTCCAACTATATGCAAAGGCCCGGCTTGTTGAAGCGCGGGCCTTTGTAGCAGAATGTGGAGCTTTGTCGCCGCCTTGATCAGTGATAGAAATTTCTAATAGCTCTTGTTAATAGGGTAGGGAGGTTTA
>CAZWPW010000183.1:0-3521 GCA_964635525.1 uncultured Bacteroidaceae bacterium | reverse complement strand
CGTCTCCGTCTTTGTATGAGTTGTGCTTTGATACGATGTTGCCGTTGCCGTCAAGCAGGAACACGGCTGGTATCATTTGTATGTTTAGGGCGCGTTTGAAGTCGCTGTTTGGGTCGAGCAGCACTTCATTCTCCCACCCTGCGGCATCTTCCTTTGGTTTGACTTTGCTTGAGTTCTGCCCCTCGTCGCTTGACACGGCGATGACTTTGACTCCCGTTTCGTCCTGCCAATCGGCATAGACTTCGTGTATTGCGTTGAGTTCGCGCAGGCATGGCTTGCACCATGATGCGAAGAAACTGATTACGAATGGTTTTCCATCGTTGTTAAGTTCAGCCGTGTCGACTGTCTTGCCTTCGATGTTCCTCAGTTTGACTGACGGTAGCTGTGCTTGGCAAAGCGTCAGGCCTGCTACGAGCATGGCCATGATCAATGTCATTTTTTTCATATTCTGCATTTTTTGTGTGTTGTCTTTCTTGCGGCAAACTGCCACGTTATATTGCGTATTGCAGACAAAGATATGCATTATTTTCTAACATTTAGCAACATTTGTTTCACTGTTTTTCTATAGGTGCGCGGCTTGACGCTGTCATGCCTGCTACCATTGCCGTCTTGGCGGGGAAATGGAGGGTTTTGCAGACGAAAAACGTCCGTTAGTCGATATTTCTTGCCAGCCACTTCATAAAGATGTATTTTTGAGGCGCATAAATAACAAACTAACGTTTCATAGATGTATTTGAGAACAATTCTTCTTTCAGTTGCCGCTTTCCCGGCCTGCGTGCTTGCCATGGCTCAGTCAGCCAATGACAGCACCAGCACTTCTGGCGGCACTTGGTCGCTCAGGCAGTGCTTGGATTATGCGACCGAGCAGAACATCACTATCAAGATCAGCGAGATTACTGCTGAAGAGACCGACATTGACACCAAGACGGCCAAGGCTGCTTTCCTTCCGACGCTGTCGGCGAGCGTGAGCCAGCGCATCGTCAACAACCCCAACAGTGAGGAGAACACCATCATCGAGGGCGACCGCATCACCAGTTCGCAGTCGAAGACAAGCTACAACGGCAGTTACGGCATCGACATGTCTTGGACTATTTACAACGGGAGCAGGCGCATCAATGATTACAAGCAGCAAAAGGTTGCATCGCAGATAGCACGCCTGAACATCGATGAAAGCATCAACAGCATACATGAGAGCATCGTGCAGGCCTACATCCAGATTCTATACGCTACCGAGGCGGTGAGGATAAACCTGGCAACGCTTGAATCAAGCGTTGCTGAAAGGGAAAGGGGCGAGGTGCTGCTTTCTGCCGGCAGCATCTCGAAGGCCGACTACGCCCAACTTGTTTCCAACGAGAGCACCGACCGCTACAACGTCGTTACTGCGCAAGCCACGCTTGACGACTACAAGCTGCAGCTCAAGCAATTGCTTGAACTCGACTATGCCGAGAGCATCGAGATAGAGCCTTTGGACGTTGACGACGACGGTGTATATGCTCTTCTGCCCGACAAAGAAGAGCTGTTCAACCTTGCTCTTGGCATTCGCCCCGAAATCAAGGCTAATGAACTCGCAATAGAGCAGGCTGAACTCAACACGAGCACTGCCAAGTCGGACTATCTGCCCACGCTAAGCCTTAGCGCGGGCATCGGCTCGAATCACACGAACGGCACCGACTTCTCGTTCAGCGAACAGATGAAGACCAATTGGAACAACTCGGTAGGGTTGACACTTAGCATTCCGATCTTCGACCGCAGGCAAACAAAGAGCAACGTGCAAAAGGCCAAGCTGCAAACGAACATCAGCAAGTTGCAACTCATCGACAGCAAGAAGACCCTATACAAGTCTATCGAGAACCTGTGGCTGAACGCCCGCAGCGCCCAGAGGCAATTCGCCGCCGCACAGGAGAAGGTGGCAAGCTGTTCAGTGAGCTATGAACTTGTCAGCGAACAATTCAGCCTCGGCATGGCCACTACCGTGGAACTGCTGCAAGAGAAGAACAACCTGTTGAGCGCACAGCACGAGCTTCTGCAAGCCAAATACACTTCTCTGCTCAACACTACGCTTCTCGATTTCTACGCAAATGGGACTATCAACTTATAAACTGCAAACGAAAAACAACCAGATATGAAAATGAACAAAACAAAGGCAACCATCATTGCAGTCGTAATAGTAGCGGCCTGCATCGTGGCATGGGTGGCAAGCACACGGTCAAAGTCACAAATGATATCATTCAACACCGTCAAGGTCGAAAGGGCTGACATATCAAGCTTCATCACGGCAACTGGCACAGTCGAGCCAATGACTGAAGTAGAAGTTGGCACGCAAGTGTCGGGTATCATCGATAAGATTTACGTCGACTACAACTCCATCGTCAAGCAAGGGCAACTCATCGCCGAGATGGACAAGGTGACATTGCAGAGCGAACTCGAGTCGGCGCAAGCCGTATACGACGGCAACAAGGCCGAATACGAGTACCAAAAAAAGAACTTCGAGCGCAACAAAATGCTCTTCGAGAAACAAATGATAAGCGAAAGCGAGTACGACACGAGCGAGTACAACTACAAGATTGCAAAAAGCAACATGGACAACAGCAAGGCATCTCTCGACAAGGCTAAGCGCAGCCTGTCATACGCTACTATAACATCGCCCATTGACGGGGTTGTAATTGACAAGGAAGTCGAAGAGGGTCAAACCGTCGCTGCTGGCTTCGAGACGCCGACGCTGTTTTACATTGCTGCCGACTTGACGAAGATGCAGGTTGTTGCCGACGTTGACGAGGCTGACATAGGCGGCGTTGAAGAAGGACAACGCGTATCGTTCACCGTTGATGCCTACCCTGGCGAGAGTTTCGAGGGCTACGTGACGCAAATCAGGCTTGGGAGCAGCGAGACCTCGTCATCAACCGACAGCGAAAGCGTCATCACTTACGAGGTTGTCATCTCTGCAGAAAACCCCGACCTGAAACTGAAACCTCGCCTGACGGCAAACATCACGATCTTCACACTCGACAAGAGCAACACGCTGAGCGTGCCTACCAAAGCTCTCAGGTTCAATCCCGAGCCTCCATTAGTGTCAGAGGATTATACTGTTATCGATTGTGAGGGGGAAGACAAGCTATGGACGCTTGACGGGATGACATTCACCGCATACCCTGTTGAAATAGGCTTGAGCAACGGCACAAGGACAGAAATAATCAGCGGCGTAGGCGAAGGGTTCGAAGTCGTGGAGGAAGCGGTCGTTGTTTCGAAAAGCACAGCCAATGCAGATACAAGCTCGGATAGTGAAAGAAGTCCCTTCATGCCTAGCCCTCCGGGAAGGAACAACAACAATAAAAACGACAACAACAAAGATTGAAACGTATAATGAAGAACAAAGTCATTGAATTGATAAACATCAAGCGCGATTTTGTTGTTGGCGGCGAGACTGTACACGCATTGAGGGGCGTTACTTTCAGCATCGAGGAGGGCGAGTTCGTGACAATCATGGGTACGTCGGGGTCTGGGAAATCGACATTGCTCAACAC
>CAZWPW010000182.1:0-3524 GCA_964635525.1 uncultured Bacteroidaceae bacterium | reverse complement strand
CAGGGGTCTCATCCCGTGAAACAGAAAAGCAAAGCAAAAGGCATCCAGAGTACCCCCTGCCCATGCCTCTTGATGAATTAAGGGATTTTATTATTGAAATATTTCTTCATTCTAATTTAATATGTTTCCTTTGTACGAGTTTACTACATTTGCCACTAAACATAACAAACACCATTAATATGAAAATCTCACACATTGAACATTTGGGCATTGCCGTGAACAGCATCGAGGAGTCGTTGCCTTATTACGAAGGAGTACTGGGACTGAAATGCTACAACGTAGAAGTAGTTGAAGACCAGAAAGTGAAAACAGCATTCTTCAAAGTAGGGCAAACAAAAATCGAGCTCTTGGAACCAACATGCCCCGAGAGCACAATGGCAAAGTTCTTGGAGAAAAGAGGACCAGGAGTGCACCACGTAGCATTCGCTATTGAAGACGGAGTGGCAAACGCCCTAACAGAAGCCGAAGGCAAAGGCATCAAGCTAATCGACAACGCACCGCGCAAAGGAGCCGAGGGGCTGAACATAGCTTTCCTGCACCCGAAGTCAACGCTTGGCGTGCTGACAGAACTATGTGAAAATTAATGAAAGACAAACTATTAAAGACAATAAAACTATGAGCAACCAACTTGCAAAAGTAAAAGAACTGATCGACCTACGCGTGCAAGCACGATTAGGAGGAGGAGAAAAAGCCATAAACAAACAGCACGAAAAAGGGAAATACACCGCGCGCGAAAGGATAACAATGCTGCTCGACGAAGGGTCGTTCGAAGAAATGGACATGTTCGTCAAACACAGATGCACTAACTTCGGGCAAGACAAGAAGACTTTCCTCGGCGACGGAGTAGTGACAGGATACGGAACGATCGACGGGAGGCTCGTATACGTCTTCGCACAGGATTTCACCGTTTTCGGAGGGTCGCTCTCAGAAACAATGGCCTTGAAAATATGCAAGGTCATGGACCAAGCAATGAAAATGGGAGCGCCATGCATAGGCATCAATGACTCGGGAGGCGCACGCATACAAGAAGGAATAAACGCACTGGCAGGATACTCCGAGATATTCCAACGCAACATCCTCGCCTCAGGAGTAATACCGCAAATTTCAGGTATATTCGGCCCGTGCGCAGGAGGAGCTGTCTATTCGCCGGCATTGACCGACTTCACCCTGATGATGGAAGGGACTTCGTACATGTTCCTCACCGGCCCGAAAGTAGTCAAGACTGTAACACACGAGGACGTGACTGCAGAAGAACTCGGCGGGGCAAGCGTGCACTCAACGAAATCGGGAGTAACGCACTTTACAGCCTCAACCGAAGAGGAAGCAATGCAACTCATACGCAAACTACTGGGCTTCATCCCGCAAAACAACCTCGAAGAGGCACCACAAATCGAATGCACCGACCCGATTGACAGGCTTGAGGATTCGCTCAACGAGATAATACCCGACAATCCAAACAAAGCCTACAACATGTACGAAGTCATAGGTGGCATAGTCGACAACGGAGAATTCCTCGAAATACAGAAAGACTTCGCACGCAACATCATCATAGGCTTTGCACGCTTCAACGGACAATCAGTCGGCATAGTGGCAAACCAGCCGCAAATCATGGCTGGCGTGCTCGACAGCAACGCATCACGCAAAGCAGCGCGCTTCGTCAGGTTCTGCGACTCGTTCAACATACCCATTGTGTCATTGGTTGACGTGCCTGGATTCCTCCCAGGAACAGGACAAGAGTACAACGGCGTAATAACACACGGGGCAAAGCTGCTCTACGCCTACGGCGAGGCAACCGTTCCAAAAGTGACAGTCACGCTGCGCAAATCATACGGAGGAGCGCACATCGTCATGAGTTGCAAACAACTCAGGGGCGACATGAACTATGCATGGCCAACAGCTGAAATAGCAGTAATGGGAGCCTCCGGAGCAGTTGAAGTGCTATACGCAAAAGAAGCCAAGGAAGCAGAAGACCCGAAAGCATTCATAGCAGAAAAAGAAAACGAATACACCAAACTATTCGCTAACCCATACAATGCAGCAAAATACGGGTACATCGATGACGTGATAGAACCAAGGAACACGCGATTCCGCGTCATAAGGGCATTGCAGCAACTGCAAACCAAAAAAATCTGCAACCCGGCAAAGAAGCATGGCAACATACCCTTGTAAAACAAACCCTATAACAACATAACATAGCAAATTAAAGCCATGAACAAGAAACATTTAGGGTTAGCCGTGGCCGTGCTCCTCGCATTCACAGCTAATGCTGCGGCACAAAGCACGACATCCCTGAAAATCAACGAAGTCCTGATAACAAACATATCAAACTTCCAGGACGACTACGGAGTGCATAGCCCATGGATAGAAATATTCAACACATCCTACGCAACGGTTGATTTGAAAGGATGCTACCTGACAAACGACAAGAACAACCCAAAGAAATACCCCATACCAAAGGGGGACGTGCTCACTTCTATCAGCCCGAGGCAACATGCGCTCTTTTGGGCCGATGACAAGCCGCAAAGGGGAACATTCCACATCAGCTTCACACTCGACCCAACAAAGGACAACTACATAGCGCTATTTGACTCAAACGGAGAAACGCTAATCGATGAGGTGACAATACCGGCTAACACTTTGGGAGAAGACCAATCATACGCAAGGGTGACAGACGGGGGCGATGAATGGGAAGTGCGAGGCGGAAACGGCAAATACGTCACACCGCAAGCAAACAACGTGACTTTGGACAAGAATGAGAAAATCGAAAAGTTCAAAGAACATGATGCCGCAGGAGGCGTAATGTCAATCACGGCAATGGCAGTCGTATTCATCGCGCTGATATTGCTGTTCATCTGTTTCAAACTCGTCGGAAACCTTTCCATGAAACTCATGAGAAGGAAAGAAATGGCAGCAAAAGGCGTAACCAGCATCTCAGAAGCAAGAAGCCAGAAACTCGGGAAAACATCAGGCGAAGTATACGCGGCAATAGCAATGGCACTGCACGAAATACAAAACGATATACATGATATCGAAGAAACCGTATTGACAATATCAAAAGTCAAACGAACCTATTCGCCATGGAGTTCCAAGATACACACGCTCAGGCAAACCCCTATTCGCAAACGTTAATAAACAAACAAAATGAAAGAATACAAGTATAAAATCAACGGAAACCTCTACAAAGTAGTCATAAACGAATTAGAGGACCATCTCGCACAAGTGGAAGTAAACGGTACTCCATACAAGGTCGAATTGGAAAACGTGATTAAACAAACAGTCAAAATCAAACCCGTTGTCAACACCGGAGCACCAAAGCCAGCACCGGCAACATCGACAGTAGCGCAACCGCCGAAGCCCGCAGCAAAGAAAAAAGGAATCAAATCACCGCTACCGGGAGTGATAATTGACTTAAAAGTCAAAGTCGGCGACGAAGTCAAAAAAGGACAAACACTGCTTGTCCTCGAAGCAATGAAAATGGAAAACAACATCAATGCCGACAAGGATGGCAAAATAACCGAAATATA
>CAZWPW010000181.1:0-3572 GCA_964635525.1 uncultured Bacteroidaceae bacterium | reverse complement strand
AGAATGAAGAGTTAAGAATGAAGAATTTAAACACTGAAATAATCAAGCTATGGGATGGAAGAAACTGATTTTCGGGGAGAAAATGCCGGACAGGGATGACCCGAAGTATGAAAAAAGGTACAAGAAGGAAGTGGAGGCAGGGAAAAAAGCCGCGCGTTTCCTGCGGATAGACAAGATGGCCGGGTGTGCGCAACGCTTTGCCTGCAAGCATCCGAGGTGGTTCCTCGGTATTGTGTTCGGCATCGTGCTGGGATGTCTCGCGCTCAATGTGTGCCGCGTGGTATCGGTATGCACCATGCCTGAGAACGGGAAACGGACGACCGCCACAGAGCGGCAGGAGATTCTTTTGAAACAAAAACAACCCACGCATGATGATGACAGACAGAATTAATTTCAGACAGCCCAAGTACGTGTTGCCTGCCATCCTTTACCCGTTGCTGCTGGTAACGGGGTATTTGGTGATGGACATCTTCGACACGGAGGTAGCGGAAGCACCCTCCAAGCTGCAGACCACCGAGTTCCTGAACCCGGAACTGCCCGAGGCGCAGATGCGCGACGATGGCATAGGCAGCAAGTATGAGAGCATGGTCAAGTCTTACGGCAGGATACAGGACTATTCCGCTGTGGAAAACATTGAACGTAACAACAATGAGACAGAGAAAGAAGATTACGATTCCCGCTACACCGATGAAGACCTCGCCCTGCTTGATTCGGAAGCAGCCGAAAGGTCGGAGGAACTGGAACGCCTGCGTGAGATGCAGGAACGCCTGCGGCAAAGTGCCGAAAGAGGCAAAGCAATGATGGCGGGCTCCGCCGGGGCGCAACCGCTAAGCGAAGAAGAACGCATAGCCCGGAGTGAACAGCGGCGTAAGGAAGCCCTTGCCGAGTTGGACAAGGCATTGGCAGAAGCCAGATCGCAAGGGCAAAAGGGTTTACAAGATGCGGATAGCACTGGAACAGAGAGCTTTGCTCCCATCGGAAGTGTCGCCATAGGTGGTAAGGTGGAAATAAACGAGAACGCTGTGAACGAACCGGCCGAGAATGCCGAGAGCGAGCAAGTGGTGAAAAAGGTAAAGACCTCTTCGGACTACTTCAACACTTTGGCCGAGAACGAACCCGAACCCCGCCTGATAAAAGCCATCATTGACGAGGACATCAAGGCCGTGGAAGGCTCGCGGGTGCGTTTGCGCCTGTTGGACGACGTGGAGATAGACGGCAAGGTGGTGCCGAAAGGCTCGTACCTCTATGCCACGATGAGCGGTTTTGGGAGCCAGCGCGTGAAAGGGAGCATTAAGAGCCTGTTGGTGGAGGATGAACTGGTGAAAGTAAACCTCTCGCTGTACGATACGGACGGGCTGGAGGGTCTTTATGTGCCCAGCAGTTCCTTCCGGGAAACCACGCAGGACGTGGCATCCAATGCCCTCGGAAGCACGATGAGCATCAACAATGGGAATACCGGGAACACTTTTGCCCAATGGGGTATGCAGGCCATCCAGAACGCCTACCAGCGCACGAGCAACGCCCTGTCGAAGGCCGTGCGCAAGAACAAGGCGAAACTGAAATACGGCACGTTCGTCTATTTAGTGAACGGCAGGGAAAAGAGAAACAATTAAGAATGATGTAACAAAAGACAAAATCGTAGAAAATGAGACTGATAGCAAAAGGAATGTTGCTTGTTGCCATATTGGTTTCCGCAAGTCCGGCTCAGGCACAACAGACCTACAATGAAATGGAACAACTGACGGTGAACGAGCAGGTGACGACCGTTATCACCGCCACCGAACCCATCCGCTTCGTGGATATTTCCACGGACAAGATAGCGGGCGACCAGCCCATCAACAACACCATCCGCCTGAAACCGAAAGAGGCAGGACATGAGGACGGCGAGGTGCTGGCCATCGTCACCATCGTGACGGAACGCTACCGAACCCAATACGCTTTGCTTTACACTACCCGGATACAAGAGGCTGTGACGGACAAGGAAGTGCAACCTATGGAGATGATCGCCTACCATAACCCGGCGGTGTCGCTCTCCACTGAGGATATGTACCGCTTTGCCCGGCAGGTATGGCTGTCGCCCGCCCGCTACCGCAATGTGAGCCGTCGGCAACACCGCATGACCATGCGCCTGAACAACATCTATGCCGTGGGCGATTACTTCTTCCTTGACTTTTCCATCGAGAACCGCACGAACATCCGTTTCGACATCGATGAAATCCGCGTCAAGCTGGCCGACAAGAAAGTGTCGAAAGCCACCAACTCGCAAGTCATCGAACTGGAACCGGAGATGGAATTGGAAAAGAAAAAGTCGTTCCAACATGGCTACCGCAATGTGCTGGTCGTAAGGAAAATGACTTTTCCCAACGATAAGGTGCTGACTATCGAAGTGAGCGAGAAACAGATTTCGGGACGTACCATTGCCTTGAACATCGACTATGAGGACGTGCTTTGCGCGGACAGTTTCTATGAAGTCTTATTGCAGGAGGAGTAAAGAGAATGAAAAATGTAGAATTAAAAATGAAGAATTTAGTGGCGAGAAAAGGCTTAGCTGTACTGGTATTCCTATTTGTGGTCGCCTTGCCCGGCTTTGCCGATGACCGGCACGGAAGAATCCAAATCGGAACGGGATTGCTGTATGAAAGGGGCATGGACTTGACGGTGGGCTATGAGTATGAAACGAACTACCATCATGCGTGGGAGTTCTTCGGGAATATCTATCTGAAATGGGACGAATGTGCGGACTGCGGGCATGTATGCCCCGAATCGTTCTGGAACCACTATAACACATGGGGCGTGGGTGCGGCCTACAAGCCTTGCGTATTCCGAAGCCGTAACCACCACAGCAACCTGCGTTTGGGCGGGTCGTTGGGCTCGGACAGAAACCGGGTGCTGGGCGGCATCCATCTGGGCTATGAGCACAGCTATGCGTTGCGCAAGGGATGGAAGCTGTTTTGGCAGGCCAAGTGCGACCTGATGATAAAAGGAGAGGATTTGTTCCGTACAGGCATTGTCATTGGCGTGAAGATACCTACGAAATAAGGTGTTGGCACACAGATGACACAGATAAAACCGATTTTCACAGATTGGAGTATTCACCTATATATTATATAAAGGTATGCAAACGAAAACAATTAGAATAAGAATGGCTTATGTGGCGATTATGGCTATGCTGGGCATTGGTCTGACAAGTTGCGACGGGCATCACGACCCGTTGGACACCTCGATGAAGGTGGGTCATATCCTCTGTACGGATGGCAAGACAAGAAGCTATGAGGATTATACTGCCTCCGGCAAAGAGGCCATTGCCGTGGTGTTCCATGTAAATTCCAACCCAGAAGTGGCAGGGACAGGCTATGCGGTCTATCTGCACGACCTTGCCCCGGAAGCCTTTGCCGACAGCTTGGGCATCGCACAAGGGACATCTGCCGACTTGGCGGCTTACGATGGGAACGAGAACACCTTTGCGCTGTATGATACTGACGATGTTTCTTCACCTATGGCCATACAGGTGTTTGATATGTGGCGGTACGGACAGAGTGCATACGTGCCCTCGGTGGCGCAGATGCAGTTGC
>CAZWPW010000180.1:0-3580 GCA_964635525.1 uncultured Bacteroidaceae bacterium | reverse complement strand
CGTTCACTCTTTTGTGTGGTTGTCACCATTGATCGGTTCTCATCCCATTCGGATGGAAACACATGGTAATCAGAGGGAAGTTGTCGTACTTTTCTCTCGTGGATAATCTGGTAATAGATGATGCCTTCGCGGTCTGCGACAGTTGAAGGGCGGAATTTCACTTTGATTGTTGCCATTGCCAATAATTTCTTGAACGGGCAAACAAAATGAATTAGTGCTTTGTATCGCCTTATAGCAGCTTTAAAGCACCTACTCGTACTGAAAATGGCAACTATTTTGGGGAAACGATGTTCGGCTGTTGGTTGGTATTTGTCAAACGAGCTTGAAGCGAATCCTCAGCAATCCGTCAGCATAGTTCCATGTGGTGACTTTGAAATGCCCTATTTCGGAGGTGTTTGAAACGTGGTTGCCGAGGCAAAGGCATTCGTCGTAATCTCCCACCCTGACTACCCTGACAGTCGATGAAACGTCTTTCGGCAACCTGCCGAGGTCGAACTTCATGGCGGCATCGCTAAGCGGCATGTAGGTTGCCGTCACGTCAAGGTGCCTGTCGATGATGTCGTTGACGGCTTTTTCCATTGCTTCTATCTGCTTTGCATCCAGGGATTGCGGCATTGCGAAGTCAAGTTTGCTTTTTTTGCGCTCTATGTGCGCGCTGACTGCTCGCCCGCAGCCAAACATTGCATCCATGGTCCTGTTTACTATGTGTTCGCACGTGTGCATGGGAGGATGCTCTTGTTTGTTATGGTCGTTAAGTTTCAAGTCTTCGTCCATTTCTTGCGCGTGTTTTATATAGTTGCCATGCGCCTGCTGCACGGTTAATTGCCGTCGATATATTTCGAGGTGAAGTTCTTCACCCTCCAAAGATATTCTTGCATGTTTTCCTTGTATGACAGGGCATGTGCCGAAGCTGGCGCTACCCAGATGTCTTTTGGGGATGGTTTGGCATCAAACAACTCATATACCATCCATGTTGGCACGAAATCGTCAACCGTGCCGTGTATGAACAGCATCGGGAGGGTGCATTTCTTGACTTGTTCCAATGCTGATGCCTGCTTGAAGGTCCATCTTCTTTCTATTCCGCAAAGCCAATTGGCGATGTGGAGCAATGGGAAATCGGGCAGGCCGAACCTTTTCCGCATCTCATGCGAGAACTCGTCCCACACGCTCGTGTAGCCGCAGTCTTCTACAAAGCATTTGACGTACGGCTTTTGCGGCTCGCCGGAGAGCATCATCGTTGTTGCCGCACCCATAGATATTCCATGGACTACCATCTGCGTTGAGCCGCCAAAGAGTGCGTTGGCAACATCCATCCACTTCATCACGTCGCGGCTGTCATGCCAGCCCATTTGAAAGGTGTTTCCTGAGCTCAACCCGCTGTTTTGCAAGTCAGGCAATAGCACGTTGTAACCCATGCGTTGGTTGTAGAGATGGGCTATCATGAACATGCCTATCGCGTTGTCGCCGTAGCCATGGATTATGACGGCCGTAGCCTTCGATGGGGATGGCGCCGGCACGTAGTATGCATGCAAGCGGAGGTTTCTATGGACGATGAACGTGTCCCTGAACGCGCCAGCGGCATTCAGGCTGTCGACCCAAGGCTCCAGGAAGGGATAATCGCAATAGAGGCGCCCATACGTCGCCGGCAAGTCCCTGCTGGTACTTTCGGGCTGCAAAGCGTAGTTGAGCAATGCATGCGACGCTCCCACCAAAGCCGCAGCTATGGCAAGAACGGCAAGGAATGACCATGTTATGATTTTCTTCATCCGTTAACACACTTATGCTCCGCTTTTAGGGCTGCTTTCGTCAATCGGTTGTGTATGCCACAATTTCCATGACAGTTCCGCTTGCCTGTATAGCATCTCGAGACCGTTCTTGACTTGCGCGCCATTGCTTGCGCCCGCCTCGAGGAATTTCGCCATCGAAGGATTGTAGGTCAAATCGTAAAGCAAGTGCTCCGGGGTCAATAACTTATATGGGAGCTTCGGGCGTGCGTTGACTTTTGGGTACATGCCGACGGGCGTGCAGTTGACGATTATCTTGAAACGCTTGAGCATCTTCTCATCTATCTCATGGTATAAAACCCCTTCGGCACAAGGCTTCCTCGAAACGTATACGCATTCTATGCCCAACTGCGTCAGGGCGTATGCCACTGAACGGGCAGCGCCGCCAGTGCCAAGGATCAAGGCCGAGAGGTGATGCGCCTGCATCAAGGGTATTGCTGAATCGCGGAAGGCAATCCAATCGGTGTTGTAGCCTTTCATGAACTTGTTGCCGTCAATATCCTCGACCGTCACCACGTTGACGGCCTCTATGATGTCGGCATGTATGTCGATGTCGTCAAGTTTCTCGAGTATCTCAACCTTGTAAGGCGAAGTCACGTTGAGCCCGTCAAGCCCTTCGCTCTCGACAAGTTCCCTCAAGCCCTCAAGTGAACGCATCGGGTAGTTGGCATAGACGGCATCTATGCCCGCCTTACGGAACTTGTCGTTGAAGTAGTCGCAAGAAAAGGAATGTTCCAACGGATAACCTATCAAACCGAATTTTTTCATGCTTCAATCAATTAACATGCCTCTTGTTATTTCTTTGCAGCCGTGTACAGGGTGCAAGCCCCGAACGTGAGCGGGCGCGCCTCTACACCGGCAAAACCTGCCTTGGCTATGATGGACTTCATTGCCTCGCCCTGCGGGAATGAACGTATTGAGGCCGGCAAATAAACGTATGCGCGCTTGTCTGACGACATGAGTTTCCCCAGTGCCGGTATGACTAATGACGAATATAAATCATAGAATTGCTTGAACGGGAAACGCTCGGGCGTGGACAATTCAAGGATGGCGAGATGTCCGCCCGGCTTCAGCACGCGGAACATCTCGGACAGACCGCGATCCAAATCCTCGAAATTCCTGATGCCGAAGGCCACAGTAATGGCGTCAAAGACTTCATCAGCGAATGTCAAAGCCAACGTGTCCTCTTTCTTGAAAGTAATCATCCCCGACAAGCCAAGGCGTTGCGCCTTGTCGCGTCCTATTGCCATCATCTTTTCCGATATGTCGACGGCCACGACACGTTCCGGGGATAGCACCTTGAAAGCCTCGATTGCAAAATCGCCCGTCCCCGTGGCTATGTCAAGCACTGAACGTGGGGCAAATTGCTTCAAATGCTTTATCGCCAGACTGCGCCAACGCCGGTCAATCCAGAATGACATGGTGCGGTTCATCCTGTCATATCCGGGGGCTATGGCATCAAACATGGCCTCGACTTGGCATGACTTGCTGCGCTCGTCGTCATAAGGTTTAACGCTATCCTGTGGGTAGTTCGCCATTCCTGTCCAACATGCAAATTAAAGGATTGGCAAAGATATTGCATTTTTTCAAATAGCATTGCTGCCCAAGCTGAAAGTTGATCTAATGTTCATGGAACTCATATAATCTTTCGAAAACATCCCACCGCAAAAATACCGAGTAAAAGCCGCAATAATACCGAGTGTCTTTCGCCTGTACTTTACAAATAGGGCATCATGCCGTTGGTTATTTCACCATCCCAAAGCAGCCCGGGCTGCAACCACCGCAACAGCAGTGGG
>CAZWPW010000179.1:0-3618 GCA_964635525.1 uncultured Bacteroidaceae bacterium | reverse complement strand
GGGGCAATCGTTGACAGCGGCAATTTCGACTGGGATGCTTATCCCGACAAATTCCAAGGACTGACGCAGCCCGATGAATCCTACCACGGATTGTCATACGCGAAAACGTTCGGGAAACTGGCATTCATAACAAAAGCTACCGCGCAGCTAATGCGCGACCTCGGCTCATGCCAGTCACCGCAAAACGCATTCTTGCTAAACATAGGCCTTGAAACCCTGCATTTAAGGATGTCACAGCACTGCCACAATGCCCTGCGAGTGGCACAATGGCTAAAGAGCAACAGCAAAGTGGCGTGGGTGAACTATCCAGGCCTCGAAAGCGACAAGTACTATGACCTTGCGAAGAAGTACATGCCGAATGGGACTTGCGGAGTTCTCTCGTTCGCATTGAAAGGCGACCGCAACGATGCCATTGCTTTCATGGACAAGCTGAAGCTCATAGGCATAGTAACCCATGTGGCGGATGCGCGAACCAGCATATTGCACCCGGCAAGCCACACACACCGGCAACTGACCGACGAGCAACTGCGGCAAGCGGGCATAGCGCCGGAACTTATCCGCCTCTCAGTCGGGATAGAAGATGCTGATGACATCATAAACGACATCAAGCAAGCATTGGGTGAATGATTCCCCCGCCGTTTGGCGGTTCTATCCGGTGCTATCAACAGGCTCTATGCCTGCAAACTCTGTCGACAGCTCGCCAACGAGGTTAGTTGGTATCTGGACATTGACGGCGGTGTATATCCGCACAAAGTCAATGTAGTCAAGCTCAACATAATTCCCGTCGGCATCGACCGCCCAATCAAGATCCATGCAGCTGCCATTGCTGTTGTTTGGATGATTGTCGGCATATCCGTAACTGTAGGCCGACATGACCCATGTCGAGCTCCCGGAATCGTAGGAGGCGTTGCTTGGCAAGCATGAACCGTGCAGTGTAAGGCTGTCTGCAGCAATCCACAGCGGATAGAAACTCTGCTCATGCACCGTCCGTTCTATGTATCCTGAACCACCGAGATTATCAACCCACGCAACTGGGTCGTTGTCGGATTGCGGGCGGTAGTAGGTCACGGCATAGCCATGCACGGTGGCGGGATTGTCGTATTCAGAGCCGCGCAGTTCGTACCATGTGTCATCGGGCAAACCATTGCCATTGTCATCACGTGATACCATCACTATGCCCGGCTCTGCACTGCCGTCGAAGGCGTTGCCAAGCACGCGGAAGTCGCGCTGGCCAGAGGTATTGGCCAAACGGCGGTTAAGGCCGACGGTGATTGAACCTCCAAATCCGCCCAATGATACAACCTGCCCCTGCGATATCAAGTCAAGGCATTTGGCGCACATCGACTCAGCATCGTCGCCAGTCTCGTAAGCAGGCATGAGGTTGACAAACTGTCCGGCAGCCGGCGTGTAGTCAAATACTTGGCTGACATACAAATCCTCATTGCTTGAAGAGCCTCCGTTGCCGCTGGATACCTCTGCGGCATTAGCCAAAAACACAATCGAGTTAGGATTTATGCCCTTAGCATCTATAACGAACTTGCGGATGCCGTCAGAGCCAAAGCAACTCACAGTGCCGTTGACAGTGTAGTTCTGCGCATCAGCAATGTATACGTCTCCCGTGTAGGGGTTGACCTCTATGGCATATGCGTTCGTGAAGGTAGTCCCGTCTTTGACGAACGAGTAGTCGGTTATTTCTCCTGTGCGGGTGTCAAGCGTCACAACCGCCCCTCCAGAATTGGTTGAAGCGCAGATGTAGGCCGTATAACCATAAATGCACAGGTTTATCGCTTGCAATTCAAGTTCCTGCTTGACAGTATCCGACGAAGTGTTAATGCGTACCAAGCGGCTGTCATAGTTGCCCGCATCATAATCGTACCTCCCTCTTGCCACGACGTAGAGATTGCCGTCAGCGTCAGCAGCCATGACACCGGGATTCTCGCCCACGGTGATGCGTTTCGTTTCGGTAAACGAATGCAAGTCAATGACCGAGACTGTGTTGTCGGGGTTGGAAACATCCAATCCGCCTGAATTCGACACATATAACTTGTCGCCCACCACGCATATCCCGTCAGGGTTGCGCCCAACTTCGATGAACTTATCTACTTCGAAAGTTGCGGTATCAATCATGGCTACCGTTCCGTCAAAGCTGCAAACATAGGCTTTTCCGCCCCAGAACGCCACCTCACGCGGCTGGCGGCCTGCCCCGGTGTCGCCTAACAAGGGAATCTGCCCCAACGAACGCCCCGATGAAAGCTGCATCACCTCGACTTGGCTCGAAACATTGACCACGCACCACAGTTGAGAACCGTAGGCCTTCAAGTCATTGGCCGTGTCGCCGAGCTTTCGTCCATTGACCATTTTGAAGAAATCATAGCTCGTCTTGTCCGACCCGGAAATGTCGCTATCTTCAAACGAAAGCATCGATCCCGACTGGAAATCATAATATGACATGATGCTGTTGTTCATGTTGAACAACCCCTCGCACAGGATGTACATGCCCGCAAAATCTGATGATGTTGGAGAATCAGACGAAATGTTCCAGACGATGTCATCGTTGCACGAGGCCAGTGCCGCTAGAGCGGATGCTATGGCGATTATTGGTTTCAATTTGTGCTTCATGGTCTCAATAGTTAAACACCACGCCGGCACGGAACTGCCGCCCGGGCATGGGATAGTTCTTCACCACTTCGTAATTATGCCCGCCAACATTAAGTGCCTCGGCCTGAAGTTTCAACCTCACCTCGCGTATGGTGAAATCGCGGTGCAGCGTAATGTTATGCTCGGCATAGCCCGGCATGCGATAGTCGGCGGAATTGTATTGGTTGCAATAGCTAACCCCAGCAACCACTGCCGTCCATCCCACGTTGAACCAGGGAAGGCGCAGCTCGCACATAGCCGAACCCGAATGGCGCGGAGTATAGGGTATTTGATGGTTGTATGTGGCAGCGTAGGGCATTGACTCACTGTCGGTCTTGTCTAAAGCACGCTGCCAAGTGTAACTACCTTTTACTGTCAGTGCTGCTTTGCGGGTTATCTTCAATGACAGTTCTGCATTGGCCTCGACACCCTTGGCAACTACGGTACCTATGTTCATCATGCTCCAGATGAAGAGGTTGCTCGTAGGGACTGCAACAATCTTGTCTGTAACGCGGTTATAGAATGCATCCGCAGACAACGATACTTCGCCCACAACGCCTGCCCCCGCTCTGTGCCACGCCGCGCCCGCGTTGAACAGCTTTGCATTCTCTGGGTTCAACGAACGCGTGCCAACCGTGCCATAGTAAAGGTCGTTGAATGTGGGAAGGCGGAAGATGTCCTTGTACATGAAACGCAACCTGAACTCCTCAACGGCAAAAGGATTGAACGACACGGCAAACGATGGCGACAGCCTATGCCTGTCTGGAGCGGCAGAACCGACCCTTACCGTCTCACGTGTCAACGTAGAGAGCAATGAAGCCATCAACGTGAAACGCTCGTGGACGTAACGGGCGGCAACCACGTTGAGCAGCGTCAGCCGCGTCGGGCGGGCGAAGTCATCGAGTGTCGCATCCAACGTATTGACAATGCCGTCATTAGATAGTGAAAACGACAATCCTGGCAAAGGGCGGTACGACACCA
>CAZWPW010000178.1:0-3654 GCA_964635525.1 uncultured Bacteroidaceae bacterium | reverse complement strand
CGACAGCTCGGCCGACCACAGAGCCGTAACACCTGCGCGTTCAAGGGCAACAGCAAGCTCACGTGCCACCCTGTCGCCCGAGTACATTCCGGTCAAGATGCCTATGGAGGTGATGCCGATTTGTATCGTCGAGAGGAAACGCTCGGAATTGTCCTGCAGTTTCAACGCGCGCAAGGCGTTCTTCCTCCCGTTCTTCGCCGCCGCCGACAATTGGGCGCGGCGCGCTGAAATCATGGCAATCTCAGACATTGAGAAGACGCCATTGAGGATGATAAGGAAAACTATGACAATAAGGTCGTCCATCTAAGGCCTCTCTTTCCTAAGTGCTTGCCAAATCCAAAAAGCTATTACCAACAGGAACAGTACGATGAAGGCGATGCCTATCGTGCGGCTCCACGCGGCGACGGCGGCATCGAACTCCTCGCGTGGCAGCCGGGAGCCTATGAAATAGCCCAAGGCGGCAAGGATGACGTTCCACAGCCCGGCACCCAAGGCGGTGTAAGCCATGAACTTGCCGATGTGCATGTTAGCAAGGCCCGCCGGAATGGAAATAAGCTGCCTGACGGCCGGCACCAGGCGCCCGATGAGGGTCGACGCTGCGCCGTGCTTGTTGAAGAAGGCCTCGGCATGCTCTATCTTTTTTGCGTTGAGCAGACACATCCTCCCTACGCGGCTGCCGGCGAACTTGTAGACCACGGGGCGGCCGAGGTACTTGGCAAGGTAATAGTTGACCAAAGCCCCGAGCTCGGCGCCGACGGTCGAGAAGAACACGACAAGGTATATGTTCAGTTCTCCGTGGTAGGCTTTGTATGCTGCGGGCGGGACGACGATCTCTGACGGGAAGGGTATGAACGAGCTCTCGATCGTCATCAGCAACGTTATTGTAAGGTAGTTCAGGTTGTCAAGGCACCACTGTATGAATGACACGTCTTCCATTTAGCTTAAAAACACTTTATCCGGTTGTTCATTGCCAGCTGCCTCAGAGGGGCTTGAAGCCTATGATTTGCCGCACTTGGCTCAATGTTTCGCGCGCGCTGGCGCGGGCTTTCTCTGCTCCCTGCGCCACGACCTCGGCCAGTAGCCGCTCGTCGCCCAAGTATTGGGCTATCTTTTCGCGTATCGGGGCGGTTGCGGAGATGATGTCCTCGGCGAGTTGTTTCTTCATGTCCCCGTAGCGGATGGTGCAATCGTTCCACTTCTCGTTGAAGTACTCGCAGGTTTCTGCCGTGGAGACCAGTTCCATGAGGGTGAAGAGGTTCTGTATGACCTCGGGTTTCTCGCTGTGCGGCTGCGTGGGACCCGCATCAGTGACGGCTTTCATCACCTTGCGGCGGATTGTGGCCTCATCGTCAATCAGATATATGCAGTTTCCTTCCGACTTACCCATCTTTCCTGACCCGTCGAGGCCGGGGACTTTCACGGGCTTGTCGAAGAGCGAGAACGATGCCGGCTCTTTGAAGAACTCCACTCCGTAGATAGTGTTGAAGCGGCGCGCGAAACGCCTCGCCATCTCCATGTTTTGCTCTTGGTCCTTGCCTACCGGCACCTTGTCGGCCTTGTGCAGGAGTATGTCGGCGGCCATCAGGGTGGGATACGTCAGCAGGCCGGCGTTGACGTTTCCGGGCTGCTTGCGCGCCTTTTCCTTGAACGTTGTAGTGCGTTCGAGCTCGCCGAGATAGGCGTTCATGTTCAGGTAGAGGTAGAGTTCAAGCACCTCCTTGACGTCGCTTTGCACGTAGATTGACGACTTTGCCGGGTCAATGCCGCAAGCGAGATACTCGGCAAGCACGGCGTTGACGCTGCCCTTGATGCTCTCGGGGCGCGGCTGCGTGGTCAACGAATGCCAATCGGCAATGAAAAACAAGCAGTCGTAGCTGTCCTGCATGCTGACGAAGCTCTTGACCGCCCCGAAGTAGTTTCCCAAATGCAAGTTGCCGGTTGGTCTGATGCCGCTAACAACCCTCTCCATAAAACCTTAGTATTAAGATAATTGATGCTGTATCCAGCGTTAATGCCCCGCGCCCGGCCTTCAGGCTCTCGCCGGGGCAGGCACGCTGGCGCTGCAAATATAATGAATTATGGAGGCACGCGGCAAAAATTTTTAACCGCCCGGATTGTAGTTTCCGGCGGCGTGAGGCCCCGCCGGGCACTGCGCAAAGCCGGCATGCATCCGATGCAGTTCAAAGCCGGGCAGGATGCTGTCTTTCCTTGGGTTGTATGGTATCTTGCTTTGGGTTGTATGCTATCTTTATTTTTACCTTAAAAATATTTATTTTTAGGGTAAAAATATGTATTTGCAAGGTAAAAACATATAATCTTACGGTAAAAACAAATAAACTTAGGGTAAAAATAAAGATTTCATACTATGCAAATCCACTTTGCATAGTATGCATGGCCGTTTTGCGCCGGATGCCGGGAGATTTTGCATAGTATGCCGGGCCGGATTGCATTCCGCCTTTGCAGGCTTTCCGTTGAAAGCCGGATTGCTTGCCCGTAGGGTTTTCTGCGCCCTATGCGCATGGTTGTATGTCAAATGAAGATCAAGGCGAGGTTCAGGGCGGCGACCCCTGCTGCTATGGCGTAGAGCATTATTGTCGTGGGCTTTGAGTTGACATACCTGCCCATGACCTTTTTCGAGGATGTGAGGCCTACTTGCAAGAACACCGTCAGGGGGAGTTGCAGGCTGAGAACCATCTGCGAGATTATCAGGCCCTTGAAAGGGTTGCCTATCATGGCGATGAGGAGCAGCGCGACCCCGAGGGAGAGGATGACTCCAAGGCGCGAATGGATGTCTTTGATATTGTATGATTCCCCGAAGATGCCTGCGAAGATTGAGCCGGCCGCCATTCCGCTGGTCACCGTCGACGATATTCCCGCCATGAGCAACGCCACGGCGAAGACCACTGACGCGTTGCTTCCCAACAGCGGGCCGAGGAGCGAGTGCGCCTGTTGCAGTTCTTCAACGACTTTCCCGCCGGCATGGAACGTTGCGGCGGCGAGGATTATCATCGCGCAGTTTATTGCCCATCCGACGAGCATTGAAAAGAGCGTGTCGAGGAACTCGTACTTCAATGCCTTGCGTATCTTCGTTGGCTTGGCCTTGTTCAGTTCATGGCTTTGCACTATCTCCGAGTGCAGGAAGAGGTTATGGGGCATTACGACCGCCCCCAGCACGCTCAGCACTATCAGGAGGCTTCCTTCGGGCAGCGAGGGGGTGAATGCCGATGCTGCGGCCTGCCCCCAGTCGACGTCAACCAGCGCGAGTTCGTAGAGAAACGACAGGCCTATGACCGACACGAAGGCTATGATGGAGCGTTCTATTCGCTTGTAGGTGTTGCTGAAGAGCATTACTGCCACGAAGAGGGCGGTGAGCACGGCTCCTGCCATGATGGGAATCCCGAAAAGCATTTGCAGGGCTATTGCCCCTCCGAGTATTTCTGCAAGCGATGTCGATACCGATGCTAGGACTGCCGTTGAGAGGACCGGCTTTGCAATCCACGCCGGTGCGTGCTTCGTGGCGGCTTCTGAGAGGCATAGGCCGGTTACTATCCCGAGGTGCGCCACGTTGTGTTGCAGTATAATGAGCATTGCCGTCGATAGCGTTACCACCCAAAGCAGGGAATACCCGAACTGCGAGCCAGCCGCGAAGTTAGA
>CAZWPW010000177.1:0-3676 GCA_964635525.1 uncultured Bacteroidaceae bacterium | reverse complement strand
GGCGACGTAAGTGCCGTCCGTGTCTTTCTCGATTGTGACGATGAATCTGTTTGCTCCCATATTCCTGTGCTTTTAATGTAACAAAGATAGTACTAATTTGTTGTATATGGTTTCCCTGCCCGTGCAGGCAAAGCTCTCGGGGTCAGGTTTCCGTTTCCTTACTTCGCGGCATGCTGCTGCGCATTTTGCTTTGTTTCTTCAACGTCGATGCTTGTGGTGGGCAGGCTTATGTATATCTTCATTGCTTCGGTGCGTCTTGTTTACAGAGTAAATTCTGTATCGCTATAATTGCTTGCGTGCTTGGCGGTTGCTTTTTGCAGATGGTTGTTTTTTTTGCTACGATCAGGGACAGCGGATGGAAAGAAAGCACTGTGTTTTGGCGAAAAATGACTATTTTTGCCGTATTGTTTGCATCATGCCGCTTAACGCTGGGCAACAAACAGAGGAAAGAAAACTAAAGATATGCCAGAAGAATTAGAGTTGCTAAAGCCGTCGAATTATACGGCTGACAACATCCAAGTGCTTGAGGGGCTTGAGGCGGTGCGCAAGCGTCCTGCGATGTACATCGGCGACATCAGCGAGAAAGGTTTGCACCATCTTGTCTACGAAGTGGTTGACAATTCGATTGACGAGGCCTTGGCGGGCTATTGCACGCACGTCGAAGTGTTCATCAACCCAGACAACTCGATAACAGTGCAGGACAACGGGCGGGGAATACCGGTTGACATGCACGAAAAGGAAAAACGCTCGGCACTTGAGGTCGTCATGACAGTGCTGCACGCCGGAGGAAAATTCGACAAAGGCTCCTACAAGGTATCAGGAGGACTGCACGGCGTTGGCGTTTCATGTGTCAACGCACTATCGTCGCACATGACAACGGAGGTTTTCAGGGATGGGAAAATATATCGGCAGGAGTACGAATGCGGCAAGCCGCTGTACCCGGTCAAGGAAGCCGGCACGACAGACTTGCGCGGCACGCGGCAAACGTTCTTGCCTGACAGGACGATATTCTCTGAAATAACCTACAAGTACGACATTTTGGCCGCACGGCTCCGCGAGCTGGCGTTCCTGAACAAAGGCTTGCGCATATCGCTGACCGACATGCGCGAGAAGGACGAAAACGGCGAGTTCAAGCACGACACCTACTACTCTAAGGAAGGCGTCAAGGAGTTCGTGCGCTTCATAAACTCCAACCGCGAGCCATTGGTTCCCGACGTAATATATTTGAACACCGAGAAACAAGGCATCCCCATCGAAGTGGCCATAATGTACAACACCTCATACAACGAAAGCATACATTCCTACGTCAACAATATCAACACAATTGAGGGAGGTACACATCTGGCAGGCTTCAGGCGAGCCATCACCAGGACGCTGAAGAAATATGCCGACGACAACAAGTTCCTTGAGAAGGCCAAGGTCGAGATTTCAAGCGAAGACTTCCGAGAGGGGCTGACTGCGGTCATCTCTATCAAAGTAGCCGAGCCACAGTTCGAGGGGCAAACAAAGACGAAGCTCGGCAACAGCGAAGTAATGGGTGCTGTAGACCAAGCCGTCGGCGAAACCCTTTCAAACTATTTGGAAGAGCACCCGAAAGAGTCAAGAACAATCGTAAACAAAGTCATACTGGCAGCCACGGCACGCATAGCGGCACGTAAAGCCAGGGAAACGGTGCAAAGGAAGAACCCGCTGGGAAGCAGCGGACTGCCCGGCAAGCTGGCAGACTGTTCGAGCCACAAGGCCGAGGAGTGCGAGCTGTTCCTCGTCGAGGGAGATTCGGCAGGCGGGTCGGCAAAATCGGGGCGCAACAGGAAGTACCAAGCGATATTGCCCCTGCGAGGGAAGATACTCAATGTTGAAAAGGCAATGTGGCACAAGGCATTCGAAAGTGACGAGGTGAACAACATAATCCAAGCCCTCGGAATACGCTTTGGCATGAACCCAGAGAACGAAAAGGAAGCAAACCTCGAAAAGCTGCGCTACCACAAAGTAATCATCATGACCGATGCCGATGTCGACGGCTCGCATATCGACACGCTCATCATGACTTTGTTCTTCCGCTACATGCCAGAAGTCATACAGCAAGGACACCTATACATTGCCATGCCCCCGCTTTATTTCTGCAAGAAAGGCAAGGCGGAGAAATACTGCTACAACGATGCAGAAAAAGACGAGTTCATAGCCCAGAACGGAGGTACGGCAGGCATTGACATACAACGCTACAAAGGACTTGGCGAGATGAACCCCGTCGACTTGTGGGAAACAACCATGAACCCCGAAACACGGAGGCTCAAGCAGGTCACGATTGAAAACGCCTCAGAGGCAGACTACATCTTCTCGATGCTCATGGGAGAAGAGGTTGGCCCAAGGCGGGAGTTCATCGAACGCAACGCGAAATATGCAAACGTAGATGCGTGATCACCCATCACATGCAAACTCGCAGAAGGCGTGGCGGGCTGCCGCCGCGCCTTCGTTGTGCAATAAAGGGCAATCGCGGATTAAAATCTCGAATGCAACTTTGATACACAAAACAACGCTTCCTCGAAAATCTATCGAAATTTTGCTGCATTCGTTGCATTTGTTGTTTGACTCTGCCCAAATCCCTTGTTTTCATAAGAAAAAACATTATAATTGCAATTCAGAACATCATAGCTATTGTCATTTGTCATGGAAGAGACCTGGAAAAAAGCCGAGGCTGAAGCTGGCGAGACTGACATTGTCTTTTCGAAATCAATAAAGGCTGGCAAGAGGATTTACTACCTTGACGTTAAGAAGAACCGACGCGGCGAGCTGTTCCTTGCCATAACCGAGAGCAAGAAGATCATGGTTGGCTATGGCGAAGAGGCTCGTTTTGGGTTCGAGAAGCATAAAATTTTCTTGTACCGCGAGGACTTTGCAAAGTTCGCCGATGGCTTGAATCAGGTGATATCCTTCATCAACTCCCACCCGGCGGTGCAAGTGCAGACTCCTGAAGGCTCAGATGCCAAGTTACCGAACGAAACGGACTGCGTCTCATCTGCATCCTCTGACCCAAGCTTGCCTTTGGCAGGTGATTGATGCCATTCCGTCGTTTTCTCGCCGCCTTATGGAGGATTTACTCATTTGCAGCCATTCCTTTGCAAGCCAGAATGCTTGCAAAGGATAAGCAACAGTTGCGGTGCTGGCGGCTGGCATTATGCCCGGCTTGGTTAGCCTTGGCGTTTTAGGTCAGACCTTTTTTATCCTGGCATACTTCAGCAGCAGTTGCTTGTTGCCTACGTTGTCGAATGCCACGTGCGCTTTCGTGCTGTCGCCTTCGTCTTCGATTCGCATTATTGTTCCCGTTCCAAACCTTTCGTGCTTTATCCTGTCGCCTACGGCTACTCCGTATTCATGCGAGAATTGCCTGCTGGCTGTACTTCCGGCGTTGTTTCCGGCAACTGCGGCCGGCTTTGGCATTTCCTCCGCAGCTGCGGGCATGTTCCATGGTGTTTCAACGGTGCGTGTTTGGATGTATTTCGCGTCAATATCGGTTATGAACCTGCTTGGGCGGCAGTTTTCGAATTTCCCGAAGCGGAATCTTGAAAGTGCATACGAGAGGTGGCATGTTTTTTTTGCGCGTGTTATTGCGACGTAGCATAGCCTTCGTTCCTCTTCGATGAGCGGTGGTGTTTCGTAGTTCATTATGTACGGGAAG
>CAZWPW010000176.1:641-3720 GCA_964635525.1 uncultured Bacteroidaceae bacterium | reverse complement strand
GCGCATGGCATAAGGTCCGTAGTCGCCCTCAGCATAGAGTTGCTTGAGCCGCTCGGGGACAATGAACTCGGGATTATCAGGATCTTCCTTTTGCATGACCCCGTCAATAGTCGTGTAGCACAGGTTAGTAACGCAATCGGCAGGCTGGTACGAGGCTACCGTGCCATAGGTCAGGCGCATCGTCAAATTGGCATCGGGGTAGACAGGCGTTCCCTCGTTGCGTTTGAGTTCCAACATCCCGGCAACCCACTGCTTGTGAGCCATGGAATAGGTTTTGTTGGCATCCTCCATTTCATCACGCAACTTGGCATACCCATCCTTTACCGATTGGGCGAAGAGTACCATCAAATCATTCTTCAATACCGATAAGCGGGGTTTCTTTATGAACTTGTCGAATGCCTCGCGGCTGGCAAAAACCGATTTGCCAAAACAATCATCGACAAAAGCGTCAATGTCGCCTTTGTAATCCTTTTCAATGACATCGAAAACATCTATGCGCTGCTCCTTGGGAATCAACGATTCGTATGCCTGCAACATGAGTTTCGACACTTTGCGGTCAATCTCAGGCACATAGTTCTTGTTGAAATGTTTGTCGGCAGCCTTTCTAAGCTCCTCCACCGCCCTGCTGATTGCCTCCTCGTCCTTATCACTCAAAGCCTTTTGCAGGTTGGCCGTCGACGGGATTGCCGAGAACTCAACCCCGAGCATCAAAGCCTCAACAATTGCCTCGGCATGGTAAACCGCTTGCCGCCTTGACGCAACGATGCCGCGTATGGTTTCATAGGCTTGGCGGCAGGCATCGTTACCCGTTGAGTCGCTATATGCGAGCAGGCTTTCCTGCTGCTGTTTCTTCGTCTCAAGCACCTTCAAGCGCACAAGTCCTTCGTTCATGCCTACGGCGTTCTTGTAATAATTCGCTATGCTGGCGTATTTACTTGAATATTGCAGCTTGACCTCAGGGCTCTTAGCCATCTCTTCGGCCCAGGCCTTCAACCGAATGCTCCTTATCGTGTCGCGCATGAAGTTGGTTGTCTGCATCCTTTCCTCGACCTCGTCACTGATCATGTAACGCCAGTTGCGCCCGGGCAGTCCCATGACGAAAGTAAAGTCACCCTCCTCTATACCGTCCAAGCTGATTGTCAAGTGTTTCTTGACCTGCAAAGGAACATTGTCCTCGCTATACTCTGCCGGTGTCCCGTCGCTGGCAGCATAGATGCGGAACAGGGAGAAGTCACCGCAATGGCGAGGCCATTCGTAATTGTCGGTGTCAGCTCCGAACTTGCCTATCGACGAGGGGGGAGCGCCCACCATCCTCACGTCAGGGTATTGGGTCTTGACAAACATGTAGTACTTGTTCGCACCGTAGAACGGCCTGAGTTCCAAAAGAGTGAATGGAGTAATCTCTATCTGGTACTCCGCAGCAAAGCGCAAGGCGACAGAATCAAGGTACGATGCAGAGATGTAATTCGTGCCGTCCGGATCGTCATCCTTGGCTAACTGCTCGTTGACATAAGCGGTGACATCGAGGATTTTGTCGGTGAAGGTCACAGACAGATTCTCGCAAGGCAACTCCTCGCCCCTATCCATGGCCCAAAAGCCATCGGTGAGATAATCCCTGTCAACCGTGCTGTGGCTCTGGATATAGTCATAAGCGCAATGGTGGTTCGTCAGCAACAAGCCCTCTGATGAAATCAGAGCAGCGGTGCACCCGCGCCCGAAATGCACGACGGCATCCTTCAGGCTTACACTGTCGGGGTCATAAATGTCATCAACCCCTATTTCAAGGCCGAGGTCACGCATGAATGCGGCATTCTGCTCCTTGATGTCGGTCAACATCCACATGCCCTCGTCGGCTTTAGCTGTTTGCGCGAGAGCCGAAAACAAGACGGCAACGATAAAAAACCTGCTTTTCATTTGTTCGTAAGGTTGCGTTATGGTTGGAAATACTATGTTTTCTGCAAAGATTGCCGGTAAATATTAGATTTTCCAGGCTGTCAAGCCGCAGGAGTGCGGCGGCATGCTGCTACTGCATTGAGTACACCCATGGAGACTCGAACTCCAACCAACGGAACCGGAATCCGTTATTCTATCCATTAAACTATGGGTGCCTGTATCGGTGCAAAATTAGGCATTTGGCGACTAACCATCAAGCAAACCGGGCCAGTTTTGCAACTCAAGCCTTGCCTCGAGCGATGTTTCCAAGCTGTCGGGCAGGTTGTGGAAGAAGTTTATCCCGGTGTACTCCTCCAATTGTCCGACCGTAGTGGCGTAGAGGCTCAAGTCGTAAGGATAGGGATGCTCCTCGCTATGCTCAAGCCAGAACGCTATGGCATCATAAGTGCCGCCTTTGCAGTTGAGCAATGCCATGAAATAATACCCAGGCACGGGGATATTGTTCTGCCCGTTGTATCCGAGCACTTTGCCGTCGCCTATAGTGCCTCCTTTGACAACGTAGAGCGTGTCGCGGAAGTCCTCATCGCGCCCCAAGTCCTGCACTAGAGCTTCGAGAGCCTGCCATACTCCCCGGTTGAACTCGGCGAGCTGCGGGGAGATATTCGAGTAGTAGAAGGTCTGTTCATTGGCCTCGGCGGTGAATTTCCTGTCATTTGACGCGCAGATATGCCCACGGTCATAGCCCGTGTAATCAGCCCTTTCGGTGCGGTATTCCTCAGGAACGTTCGGGTCGTCAGCCCATGCCTCTGTCCTGCTTACTGTGTTCGCTGCCGTTACGTCGTAGAAAGTGAAGGCCACCCAGCGGGCGTGTCGCGCCGCGCAATCGTACTCCAACGAATAGTTAACCACCATTTCGCCGTTGAGGTCGGTCTGATGGACAATGAACAGCGACTGCCCGGCATCACTTAGTGCGGGCATTTCGATGCGCGAGGCGAACATAGCCGATGCTTGCCCGCCTCCGTTGCCGTCTTTGCCGGGGATGTCCCCTGCGTCACTGCACGCTGCAAGAGCCAAAAACAAAGCACCGAGGAGAGGAAAAGGCCTAACCCGTCGCAGCGGAAGGCTCAATGCCACCACAAAATGAAAGAAGCCGCCCGGGCTCAAGGCCTGGCGGCTCCGGTGCTGT
>CAZWPW010000176.1:0-631 GCA_964635525.1 uncultured Bacteroidaceae bacterium | reverse complement strand
CACCTCGCCTTCACTTCTTGCGGTTGCCGTAACGGCTCATGAACTTGTCGACGCGCCCTGCCGTGTCGACGAGCTTTGTCTTGCCCGTGTAGAAGGGGTGTGAGGTACTCGATATCTCGAGTTTCACCAACGGATAGGTTTCGCCTTCGAACTCGATGGTCTCTTTCGTCTGGCATGTCGAGCGCGACAAGAAGCAGTATCCGTTTGACATGTCCTTGAAAACCACTGGGCGGTAATTCTCTGGATGAATCCCTTTTTTCATTTCTATCTTGTTTTAAGTTTGTTCACTTGGTTTCGTTGCAGCCTCCTTTGCGGGCGTTTGCCGCTTCGGGATGCAAAGATAACCCATTAATGCAAAAGGACAAAAGGATGCAGAAAAAAATCTCTGCACGGCGACAACGGCAGCTTGGGAAGTTTGTCGCGACAGGGTGCGGAGGATGTCACAAAGGGGTGCGGGGTTTGTTCGCGCTTGGCAGGGAGGTGTTGCTGGTTAGTCAGGGGCAGGGTTTGTTCTGGATGGCGAATTGACAAAAAGATATACAACCCAAGGGCGGCTTGGGTTGTATGTTTTTCGCCCTTGGGTTGTATGTTTTTGTGCTTTGGGTAGTATGTTTCCGGAATCGGGGTATAT
>CAZWPW010000175.1:0-3722 GCA_964635525.1 uncultured Bacteroidaceae bacterium | reverse complement strand
GGGGGGTGACTTGCAGCTACAGTGCCGCAAAGTGAAGTCAGAGTTCTCGCGGTTATTGGCTGGCACGCCTTGCTCTGCCTAAGCAAGGGCTTTTTCAGTGAGGTTTGCTGGTGCTATGATGCAGTCTATCTTTCTGGCTATTGCCCTGATGACTGGGACTGCAACTGAATTGCCTGTTTGTTTCCTGATTTCTTGGTGGGATACGACGATGCTGTATGTATCGGGAAAACCTTGCAGGCGCAACAATTCCCTTGATGAAGGTCTTCTGTAACCGTTTACCAACAGGTAGTTATAAGAAGCCCCGGTTCTCAAGGCGCAAGCATGGTCCAATACTGAAATATTGCCCGACTTGTTTTCATGCCAGATTGAAGGATAGAAGACTTCCTTTCCTTGCGTGCGTTCTCTTCTTTTCTGGAGGATTCTGTCGGAGGCGAACAATGACTTGTCGACTTCCTCGTCCTTTTCCAATATGTCTGCCAAATTGTAGTTTTGTGGCTTGAATTCAAAGTCGAAATTGAAAAAGTCTTGTTCGTCACGGAAACCGACGATGATGACCCTCTCCCTTTTTTGCGGCAGCCCGAAGTCCAACGCGTTCAACACTTTCCATTTCACGAAATAACCCAACGAAGCCAACCGCGAAAGGATTACCCTGAATGTCCTCCCCTTGTCGTGCGTTGTAAGTTGCTTGACGTTTTCCAACAGGATGACTGGTGGTTTGTGATAGGACAAGATGCGTTCTATCTCAAAGAACATCGTGCCCCTGGTATCTGCGAAGCCATGCATCTTTCCCATGATTGAAAATGCTTGGCAAGGGAATCCGGCCAACAACAAATCATGTGGAGGAATGTCTGTTTCAGATATTTGTGTGATGTCGCCATGAGGATATTCTCCAAAATTTGCGGCGTATGTCTCGCAAGCGGCCTTGTCCCATTCCGAAGAGAACACACAGTGGTAGTGCAACTCGTCGAATGGGATGCGGATGCCTCCGATGCCGGCAAACAAGTCAATGAATCGTATCATTGTCAAAAGACGGTTTTCCTTTCTCACAAAAATACGATAATCTCCTGAAACCTGTAAACCAAGTCCTGCTGTTGATTGACGGCCGGGGCATGCGATGCTCAACGGCGAATGCCGAAGAATGGGCGGCTTATCCGAAATCGTCGAACATGAGGTTGCTCATAGGCACTCCGAGGCTGTCGAGCATCTTTTCGACGGACTTTGCCATTGGAGCTGGCCCGCACATGTAGTATTCTATGTCCTCGGGTGCTTCGTGGTCTTTCAGATAGTTGTCATATATTGCTTTGTTGACAAACCCGGGAGTGTACTTTACTCCGGCTGCATCAGCCACCGGGTCTGGCTTGTCGAGTGCGAGATAGAAAGTGAAGTTGGGGAACTCTTTCTCGAGTTCGAGGAAGTCATTCAAGTAGAAGACCTCGTTGAGTGCGCGCGCCCCGTAGAAATACGTCATCTTCCTGTCGCGTGTTTGCAGTGTCTTAGCCATGTGCATTATTTGTGCGCGTAGTGGTGCCATGCCTGCTCCTCCTCCGATCCACATCATTTCCTTTTTGGAGTCAATGATTGGGTGGAACTCTCCATAGGGACCGCTCATGATTACTTTGTCGCCCGGCTTGAGGGTAAAGATGTATGACGATGCTATGCCTGGCATGACATCCATGAACCCACCCCCTTGGCTTTTTGGTTTCATCGGCGGGGTTGCTATGCGCACTGTGAGCATTATCCTGTCGCCTTCGGCCGGGTAGTTTGCCATAGAATATGCGCGCACTGTCGGCTCGTCATTCTTGCATTTGAGGTTGAACATGCCCAAGTCCTCCCAGAAGGGCAGGTATTCGCTGCCTATCATGGCCTTGTCAATGTCCTTGGCATATTCCATGGTGAACTTGGGTATCTTGATTTGCGCGTACGAGCCAGGTGAGAAATCCATGTGCTCTCCTTCGGGCAATGCTACTATGAACTCTTTGATGTATGTTGCTACGTTCTTGTTTGAGATTACTTCGCACTCCCATTCCTTTACTCCCAATACCGATTCGGGTACTTTGAGTTGCATGTCGCCTTTGACTTTGACTTGGCATCCGAGCCGCCAATGGTCTTGTTGCTGTTTGCGGTTGAAATGTCCTGTTTCGGAGGGCAGAATCTCTCCTCCCCCGTCAATGACTTGGCACTTGCACTGTCCGCATGAGCCTTTTCCTCCGCATGCCGAGGGGAGGTATATTCCGTTCACCGAGAGGGTATTCAATAGGTTTGAACCTGTTTCCACGTCTATATCTTTCTCTCCGTTGATAGATATTTTTGCCTGCCCTGATGGCACTAAATAGTTTTTCGCAACCAACAGAACCACTACGAGCAGCAACACGACTGCCAGAAACACTCCTACGCTGGACAATATGAAGTTGAAATCCATCTGCTAACCCTTCTCTATTAAATATTCAAACCTGAGAAACACATGAACGCCATGGCCATCAAGCCCACGGTGATGAACGATATTCCTAATCCTTTCAATGGTGCGGGAACATCCGAATAGGCCATTTTCTCCCTTATGGCGGCAAGCCCGACGATTGCCAGCACCCATCCTAACCCGGATCCAAGGGCGTAGGAGATGGCGTCGACGATGCTGGTTATGGCTTTCGGGTCGCTGCCGGCAAGCGCTATGCGCTGCTGCATGAAGAGCGAGCCGCCCATGATAGCGCAGTTGACGGCAATCAACGGCAGGAATATGCCCAAGGAAGAATACAGCGAGGGGGAGAAACGTTCTATGACCATCTCGACCAACTGTGTTATGGCTGCTATGACTGCTATGAACAGGATGAAGCTAAGATAACCCAAGCCCAACTTGTCCAAGACTTCTATTTGCAACAGGTAATTCAACGGCAGCGTGACGACCAAGACAAAGGTGACTGCCACGCCGAGCCCTACGGCGGTCTTCACATTCTTCGAGACGGCCAAGTAGGAGCACATTCCCAAGAAGAAGGCGAAGATCATGTTGTCCACAAATATCGAACGGACGAACAAACTTAATGCATGCGAATCCATAATACCTTTTTACGTATAATTATATACAGCCTCTGCTATTTCTCCTGCAAATCCTTGTGCTTTGCCCTCTGGTACCATATCAAGCAAGCCACTATTACCAAGGCCATTGGCGGCATGAGCATCAGGCCGTTGTTGGTGTATCCTGCCTCGTAGAACGCGCTGGGGATGATTTTGAATCCAAGCAAGGTTCCCGAGCCGAACAACTCGCGGAAGAACGCCACTATGACGAGTATCTTGGCGTATCCCAGTCCGTTGCCTATCCCGTCGAGGAACGATGCCCAAGGGCCGTTCGACATGGCGAAGGCTTCCAAGCGGCCCATGAGTATGCAATTGGTGATTATCAGTCCGACATAAACCGACAATTGCACACTTACGTCGTATGCGTAAGCCTTCAATATCTCACTGACGACGGTCACCAAGGCTGCCACTACGACTAATTGCACTATTATCCTTATTCGGTTTGGGATTGTGTTGCGCAGCAGGGAGATGACAAGGTTCGAGAACGCCGTTATCACCGTCACCGACAGGCCCATGACCACGGCAGGCTCGAGCTTTGCCGTGACCGCCAAGGCGGAACAAATGCCCAAGATTTGCACCGTCACGGGGTTGTTAATGCCTATGGGGGTGAACAATGCGTCTTTATGGTTTTTTGAAAACAACTGGCTCATATAAGG
>CAZWPW010000174.1:0-3733 GCA_964635525.1 uncultured Bacteroidaceae bacterium | reverse complement strand
CATGCCGTTGCTCTTCGCAGTAGCCCAAGACAGCGTTCCTGACGCATTCGATTGCCAAGAAGCATATTGGATATCTTACGTGAATCATGGTGAAACACCGGACTATTTAGTCAATCCATCATCTATCGTGGCCTACCGGTTGAAAGGTGATACTGTTGCCTATGACGAATCATGGAAAATGATGAGTTCGTGCACACTGAATGGAACGGATGTCAGGACAATGCATCTCAACTTTGATATGCTTGATTATGATGCTGGCGGGACAATAGCACTCATGCGCAAGGATGCTGAAAAGGTGTATTGCATAGTCCTGAAACCTGAAGGCTTTGTTTATGACACTTATGTTGAGCCGTTCGAACAGTTTCTGTTATATGATTTCGGTGCCGAAGTGGGCGACACCTTGTATGCTGCTATTATCGGTGGCAATAATTATGACGTAGGCATCGTAAGAGAAAAGGAGACAAAAGAGGTAATGGGAGAGGAACGCACGTTCCTGAATGCCGGTTACGAGTTCGCGGAAGGAATAGGATGCTTGACTTGCAGCCCATTGGGTCATCTGCAAGAATATTCCACAAGCAACAGCCCTAAGCTGCTTTCTTGCGTGATAGACGGGACACTCGCCTATGAAGAATGCCCCGACAATGGCACTGCAAGTGCTGTTTGGCTATGTGGAGGCAACCCTAACCTGAAGCTGTTATATGACATGATTGCTCCGAACTCTTACTCAACCTCCCAAAGCAACACTTGGACCGTTGGTCGCATCGCAGACGGGAATGTGATATCGACTTATGAGATAACCAAGCTTGGAGGTATAGTAAAAACTGATGTCTTCCGTTCAGATTTGTTGCAGGAAGGGGAGTTTGTCATTACAAAGCCAGTTTTCCAAGATGGAGATGTCTTTCCCGACCTTGCCACTTGCACGATTGGCGACGTGACTTATGACCTCTATGACTTCTCATTGGATGTAGGCGAGGTCTTCGACAACGGCATCGTCACATTGACGGTCACGGCCGTTGATACCGCTTATATCGAAGGCTACGAACGCCGCATACTGACCATGGACAGCGGCGAGCAATGGATTGACGGCATCGGCAGCACGCGAGGCTTGCTCGCTCCAATCACCGAATCCAGTGATGAGTATGAGGAAGTCCTTCTGTCCTGCAGTTCTGGCGACATTGTGATGTATGAGAACCCTGTCTACGGCAGCGGCATCACATCAGCGCACAGCAACGCAGCCCGCGTCTACGCTACTGGCGGCATCCTGCATGTTGATGTGGGCATTGAAGGCACTTTCCATATTGCCGTGTATGACATGGCGGGCAAGGCGGTAGCCGGAGCATCGCTTGCCGGTCTGTCAGGCTCTCTCTCCCTGACGCACTTGCCTGGCGGTGTCTATGCCGTGGTAGTCACCGACGCAGGAGGTGCCGCGCTCTGCCATGCAAAGGTAATCCTGTAGCGCATGATGTCAAGCCTGCCGGCCAAAACACTGCCTTGTTTGGCCGGTCGGCTTGACAAATCATATTAAACATTTTGCCAAGTCGTTTATCTTGTTTTACTTTGCCCGCATATCAATGTGTGCGATGTTCATCAAAGGCATTTGTTTCCTTATGAACTACTATGAATAGAAACTAACACACTATGACAAGATAAACAGCAAAATGTCAAACACAATTGATTATGGCAGACGAACATTTAGTCAAAGAACCGGAACGCGTCGTAGTGCGCTTCTCCGGAGACTCAGGTGACGGAATGCAACTGGCAGGCACCATCTTCTCGGCAGTCTCAGCAGCACTTGGAAACGGAATAGCAACATTCCCCGATTACCCGGCAGAAATCAGAGCACCGCATGGAACCCTTAGCGGAGTGTCAAGTTACCAAATACACATAGGAAAAGGAGAAGTGTACACCTCGGGAAACAAGTGCGACGTATTAGTAGCCATGAACCCCGCAGCACTCAAAGTCAACGCCAACAACATCACGACGCAGACAATAGTAATCACCGACTCCGACTCGTTCACAAGCAAGGAACTCGAAAAAGCCGATTTCAAAACAAATGACCCATTCGAAGAGTTGGGAATAAGCAACACGCGGCTCGAAGTACCCATAACAAGCATGTGCAGGGAAAGCCTCAAAGACAGTTGCCTCGACAACAAGTCAATAATCAAGTGCAAGAACATGTTCGCACTCGGATTAGTCTGCTGGCTCTTTGGCAAACCGCTCGACCATGCCATGGAAATGCTAAACAGCAAATTCGCAAAAAAACCAACAATAGCAGAGGCAAACATCAAAGTGCTCACCGACGGGTACAACTACGGGCATAACATACACGCATCGGTGCCAACATACCGAATAGAAGCTAAAGGAACAAAAGCAAAAGGAACATACCGCGACGTAAGCGGCAACCAAGCAACTGCATACGGGCTCGTGGCAGCAGCCGAAAAAGCCGGACTGCAACTCTTCCTCGGCTCATACCCAATCACGCCGGCAACCGACATACTCCACGAACTCTCAAAACTGAAAAACCTCGGGGTAATAACAGTCCAATGCGAAGATGAAATATCAGGATGCTGCAACGCAATAGGTGCATCGTTTGCCGGAGCCCTCGGAGTAACATCAACGTCAGGGCCGGGATTGTGCCTCAAAAGTGAAGGAATAAACCTCGCCGTGATAGCCGAACTGCCACTTGTCGTCGTCGACGTGCAAAGGGCTGGCCCCTCGACGGGAATGCCAACCAAAAGCGAACAAACAGACCTCCTACAAGCCATGTTCGGGAGAAACGGGGAAAGCCCATTGGTAGTAATCGCAGCAACATCGCCAACAGACTGCTTCGACTCAGCATACATGGCATGCAAACTGGCATTGGAACACATGACACCAGTCATACTCCTCACCGACGGATACATAGCAAACGGCTCGGCAGCATGGAGGATACCATCGCTCAACGAATACCCGGAAATAAAACCGCCATACGTCACGCCTGAAATGAAACAAGGCTGGAAACCATACCGCAGAAACCGCGACACGCTCGTGCGCTACTGGGCAACAGTCGGAACAGAAGGATTTATGCACAGGCTCGGAGGACTTGAAAAAGATTACGACACCAGTGCAATATCAACCGATGCCGTCAACCACCAGAAAATGACAGCAACAAGGCGGGACAAAATCGAAAAAATAGCCGACACAATACCATTGCAGGAAGTAATGGGAGACAAAGACGACGCTGAAATGCTAATAATAGGGTGGGGAGGGACATTCGGACACCTCTACGAGGCAATGCAAACAATGAGGGAAAACGGCAAAAAAGTCGCTCTCGCGCATTTCAAGCATATAAACCCGCTGCCTAAAAACACACCGGAAATATTGCACAAGTACAAAAAAATAGTCGTTGCAGAACAAGACCTTGGGCAATTCGCCGGACTGTTGCACATGAAAGTGCCAGGAGTCGAATTCAAACAGTTCAACAGAGTAAACGGGCAGCCGTTCAAAGTCAGCTCGCTCGTCGATGAATTCACCAAAATGATGGAGGAATGACAACCATGCAAGCACAATACACGCTAAAAGACTTCAAAAGCGACCAATACGTAAGGTGGTGCCCCGGATGCGGAGACCACGCACTGCTCAACTCTCTGCAAAAGGCAATGGCCGAACTCGCCACGCCACCGCACATGATAGCAATAGTCTCAGGAATAGGATGCTCCTCGCGGCTGCCGTACTACATGAACACATACGGATT
>CAZWPW010000173.1:0-3760 GCA_964635525.1 uncultured Bacteroidaceae bacterium | reverse complement strand
GCTGGAATGTGTTCTTGTAGTAGGAAACGTAGTAATTGTAATTGTTCGGATAGGCGAAGAAGTCGTTGCCCATCGCGAAGACGTATGTTGTCGTCAAGTTTGGCGAGGGCAGCATAGCCGTTTCCGGCTTCTTGATTTCGAAGACTTCTTTCGGGTTATATGTGAGGCTTTTGCCGAGCTTGTAACGCAGGTTGGTGCTGGTGTTCTTGTCGCCTACTATCCTCACCGGGTTGTTTATTGTTATTGATCCGTGGTCGGTTGTCAGCACCACGGTGTATCCCGCTTTTGCCATTGCCGTGAACAATTCGTGCACTGTTGAGTGTTCGAACCACGATTTGGTGAGCGATCTGTATGCGGCTGCGTCAGATGCGAGCTCGCGTATCATTTTCATCTCGGTGCGTGCGTGCGATATGATGTCAATGAAATTGACCACGAGGACGTTCAAGTCGTTTTTTTCAAGGTTCGGCATCTGCGGTATGAGCTTTGCGGCGCCTTGCGAGTCGTTTATCTTGTTGTATGAAAACGTGTTTTTGCGCCTGTAACGTTCCATGAGCGTTCCTATGAGCTGCTCTTCGTTGGTGTTTTTTCCTACGTCGTCATTTTCCTCGATCCATAGTTCGGGGAACATCTTCGCTATTTGCAGGGGCATCAACCCAGAGAAGATGGCATTGCGGGCGTATTGCGTTGCCGTGGGGAGTATGCTTAAATATATGTCCTCGTCGATATGGAACAGTTCGTTGAAGGATTCGCAGAGTACTTTCCATTGGTCGTACCGGAAATTATCCATGACGACGAAGAATACCTTCTCACCATTGTCCAACAAGGGGAAGATATGTTTTTTCATCACATCATGGCTCATGAGGGGTCTTGTTTCCGGCGTTGAGAGCCAATTTATGTAGTTCTTGGTGATGAAACGCGCAAACATCTTGTTGGCATCGGCCTTTTGCATCTTGAGGATTTCATCCATTCCTCCCCTTTCGCTTTCGAGCTCGAGTTCCCAATAGGTGAGTTGCTTGTAGAGTTCTTTCCATTCGTCGATGCCGAGGTTGTCGTTTATTCTTAGTCCGAGTTCGCTAAACGACTGCCTGTAGTTCGCCCTTGCCGCTTGACTGACTATTTCTTTCTTGTGCAGGTTGTTCTTTATCGACATGAGGATTTGCTTCGGGTTGACGGGCTTTATGAGGTAGTCGCTTATTTTCGAGCCTATTGCCATGTCCATGATGTTTTCTTCTTCGCTTTTGGTTATCATCACAACGGGCAATGCTGCCGATGTCTCCTTTATCCTCGTGAGTGTTTCAAGCCCTGAAATCCCCGGCATGTTTTCGTCGAGGAATACCAAGTCGAACTCTTCTTGCTTGCATAATTCCAGAGCGTCATACCCGTTTGTCGCGGTTACGATTTCGTAGCCTTTTGATTCGATGAACATGATGTGGGGCCGCAGCAGTTCTATTTCGTCATCGACCCAGAGTATCTTTCCATTAGTTGCATCCATAGTTGTCAATCTAAAAATATTTCTTCTTCCCCTACTATTCCCCTTTCTTCATAGAATTCATCGAGGTCGTCATAATCTGGCATGTCGAAAGTCACGCCGTCGATTTGCGGCATCGGCAGTGCCATGAACTCGTCATTGAAGAATTGTTCGTAGTCGTCGAAGCTATAGTATTTGTTCAACAATTCAAAATTGTGCCTTGATATGATTATTGCCTTTATCCCGCTTAGCTTGGCAGCCATTTCGTTGTTCGAGTAGAGTATTTGCAGGTATTGCCTTGCTTCGGTGAAGTTAGTGAATTCTGATGTGACGAGCATCCTTATCTCTCCTTCGGTTTGGAATTGCAGGTCGAAGCTCTTGATGACGAAGCTCGAGAAGTTGTAGTTCGCCATTGTGAATAGCAGCAAGTTCTCGTTGACCTTTCCTTCTTCGAATGCTAGCACGAAGATGAAGGCGGTGTTCCTCTCGTTGCTGAACTGTTCTATTTCAACCGAGTCGATGCTTTCGGTTTCATAAGCTGCCTTTCTCCTTGACCAGATGGAGCCGAGCATTGCTCCTTGCAGTATGCGCCCGTCTTCGTTGCCTTTGAGTATTCCTTCGGCTATCGACGTTATTTCGTTTTCGGGATACTCCATGACTATTGTCTTGAGTATGTCGAGGAACTCTTTTTGTTCTCCGGCGTTCAGTCTTGCCATGGCATAGAGGAACATGAACTTTGCCCGGTGCTGTCCCATGGCGTACTTGGTTGTCGAGACTTGGTAATTGTTCACTACCAAGGCCATGTTCCCGTCTTTGAATGCGTTGTAGGTCTCTGCATAGAGCGAATCCTCGAGATGCTTTCCATATCTCATGTTGTACAAGAAGTCCGGGTCTGACAACACCAAGGCATATTTGCTGTCAGGGTAACGGCTGATTAGCGTGCTTTTTGCCGCTTCGGCATCAAGGGGTTTGCCCCATATCATGTACATCAAGTAGAGGTTGTAGTATACCTCGTCGAGGCTTTCGAACTCGGGGTAGTCGGTGTACAGCCGGGAGTAGCACCTTAGGGCGTTAGGATAGTCCTCGAGCCTGTCCTTGTATATCCTTCCGAGGTTGAAGAGCGCGTCCATGATAATCATGTTCGACTCTGCTATCTGCTCCTCTGTCACTGGCAGTTGTTGGAGGTAATACTCCGGGTTCTTGTTGTCAATTGTTGCAGTGTCGGCGGCTATTGAGTCGGCCATCTCTCCCATGATGCCGAGGCTGTCTTCGGGTTCGTCGTAGTCGTATCCAAAGTCATCATCCATGCTTATGGTTGTTTTGTTCGACCTTCTCCAATCGTCTTCTAACTTACGCCGTCCCCATTTCTTTGTAAATTCACTTTTACCTTGCGTGATGAGTTGCTGGTTGTAGAAATACCACGAGTTGTCGCCTGTGCTGGTTGTTTGAGAGGTTGTTGATTGCTGGGCGGCAAATTCGCTCATGGCCTCTTCCCTTTGCGCCATGAGTTCTTGGCGTTGTTGTTCCCGGCGTTCTTCCTCCTCTTTTCTTATTACCTCTTCTATTATTTTGTTTATTATCTCGAGTTGCTCCTCTCGTGGCAGTTTTGCCACCCTCTGAAGGCTGTCTTGCAGTTCCACTTCCTCGGCGTATCCGACAAGCTCGTCAAGGATTTTCGAACGCTTGTCGAGTTCGGCATAACCGTCATAGTCCGAGGTGAGCATGCCGAGAGCGTCGCGGTATGCCTGTTGCGCTTTGGAATATTCGTTCAATACCCAGTACAATCCGCCGAGCCGGAGCAGCAGGACTCCTTTCTCCATGGATGAGTTCTCGCTCTTGGCTCCCCTTTCGTAGCTTTCTATGGCCTTTGCCGTGTCATTCTGGTTCAGGTAGATGTTTCCTATCGCATAATATATATGCTCCATGAACTGCCGGTTTTTGCTTTGCTTGGCCATGCGCGTCATCCTTTTGAGCACTTTGGGTGTTTGCGATTTAGGTATTACTTCCGTCTGCCTTATTTTTGCATTCAGCGCGAGTTCATATTTCACGTTCGAGCGCGCCACCTTGCTATAAGCTTTGTATGCCCCCGCGTCATCGCCCACATGCTGCTTGGCTTGTCCCAGAATGTAGTATAGGCGTGCCTTTTGCAGTTTTTTGCGTTCTTTCTTCGCGGTCGAGGCGAGGTAAGGTATCGCCTCTTGGAAACGTCCTTGCCTGAGCAAGAGGTTTCCCATTGCCTCGTTGTATTTCTTTATTGACGAGAGTGGCAGACTGTCGTTGTTTGCCTTTTGC
>CAZWPW010000172.1:0-3783 GCA_964635525.1 uncultured Bacteroidaceae bacterium | reverse complement strand
CTTGGGTTGTATGTTTTTGTGCTTTGGGTAGTATGTTTCCGGAATCGGGGTATATTTAACTTTTGTTAGGTTTTCAGTTAAGCGATTCCTTTATTCCTCTTTACTTTTCGTTTTATTATCCGCTTTTTTGCTATCATTTAGTCAATCGCGTTTTTCGCGTGCATGCAGCCTTGCAGTTTGGGTGCTTATGCTATTACTTGACTATGAACTTGTATGTTGACAGCATCTTCCCGTTTTCGGTCACTGAATAGAGGTATACCCCTTTGCTTAGGTTGACTGGCAGTGCCATCGTGCCGCTTGCGTAGTTGATGGGGCATTCGAACACTTTCTGTCCTGCGATCGATATTATCGACAGGGTGCGGTTTGCGCTGTTTCCGAAGCCGTAGTCAGCAACGATGTTGCCGGCATTGTCTTGGTAGACTTTGATGTTTCCGATGACTTCTGCCGATGCTATTCCGCTGGCATGGACGTTGTTTATCTTTACGTAGAATACAGATGATGCTTCGTCATGTTCGAACTTGAACTCGAGGCGGTATTCTCCTGTGCCTTCTACCTCAGATCCGATTTCATAAATCAACTGCAGGTCCATCTCTGGTTCGCCATAGTAGTTGCCGTTGGCTTCTATTTCGAAATCGGGATAGTTTGAACCTGGAGCATAGCACTGCTCTTTGTAACAGAGGTTCGGGGTTGGCGTATAGGTCTGTGCGTATTCATTTGACGAAGCAACATCGATGACCTGCACCGTTCCTGATTGCGATGAGTTGTTCTGGATATAGAAGTAATAGGTGCAGGCATTGACCATGTATCCTGAGAATGTGTATGTTGCCTCAAGCGTGTTGTCTACTGCGGGTATTCCCTCTTCTGATTTGTCTCCTGCAACGCCGACTCCTACTATTGAGAGTGATTGTGCGAACGCGAATGTTGCCAGTGGCAGGCAAGCTAATGCAAGTATAAGTTTTTTCATTTCTCTACCAATTTTATATTGTTCCAAGGGCAAATATAGCAAAGCGTGCTTTTCTCTGAAAGAAAAGCACGCTTATTTAGAAACTTTAAGTTTTCCGGCTATGGTATTGGCAGCTCTGTTTTGTTGGCTTGTATGATTTCTGCTATCGGGTTTGACTCGTCTGTCGAGTAGCGGAATACGAATGACACGATGCTCAGCTTGTCGGTTTCCCAATCGTCGGGCACTGTGTATTCGTCAGACACTTGCGACCAGAACGTCTCTCCCTCCATGTACACTCCTGCGTCAGCCCCTTCGAGTGGTGTTCCCCAGATGTCGTCGTAGAGGCATGCTCTGAAGACGTGGTTGTGCACATAGTCGAAGACCAGTCCTGTATGCCCGATTTGATATCCTATTATGCTGTCTTGCAGAATCCAGTGCTGCACTCCGAGGCTGTCTTCGACTGTTTCTGCGAATGTTATTTCCGCTGTTGCCTTGAATGACCTGTCGCCTGTTTTTGTGATGTACTGTGTCACTTCGCATGGCGTTGTGGCTAACGAGCGGTTTGATATGCCGCTTACCCAGGTGCTGTAGGTGTCGTCGCTGTTGTATGTCCTGTCGACTGACACGGCCGGGTTGTTGACCAGTCCGAGAGCCGTCATGTATGTTTGCGCGTCGTCGTTGTATAAATCGCTGCCCAGTGCCAATCCTCCGGCATGCATTGCGACGATGATCATCCGTTCTCCGTAAGTTTCTTCTTTCAATGTTTCGAGCATTTCGGCTGCGTCAGGGCAGTAGGTACAGAATTGCCCTGTGAAATCTTCGACTATGAACCTTTTTACGTATCCTGCGGTGTCAGCTTCTCCCGGGTCGACTGTCATGAACCGGTCATCGCCGTCGATGTAGTCGCATGATGCCAGTGCCGCTGCAAATGTTGCTATGAGTGTATATTTGAGGTGTTTCATAATGGTAATGCTTGTCAAAACACTAAATTATAGGATATTTGGAAGCCTTTGCTTGCCGGCACGTATCGGCATACGCCTCCTGAACAGTTGTATCCTGCGCGTGTCCTGCCGTACGATACTGCCAAGCGGTGTGCAGTGTGGTTGAATGTCACCATTCCCAGATAGTAATGTTCTTTGGTGTCGCCGAAGTTGTACATGTCAGAGACAGTGAACATCAGGTACGGCAGCACGGTGAATTCAGCCAGTGCGTATCCCCAGTCGCCCTCGTCCTGCTTGGTGTGGAGGTATTGCAGTTCCATTCGAAGTGTCAGGCTGCGGTTGATGGTGTATTTTCCTTCGGCCACGAATATGTGCGAGTTGATTATGTTACCGTTGTTTGCATGTCCTTCGACGACATATTGGTTGTACTTTTGCCACATGTACATGAGGTTTCCTTTGAAGGAGCGGCTGAGTTTCTTTGATATGTCGATGTGCAGGTCTTGGTAGTAGAGTTCTCCTTGCTTGAAGAAGTCTGAATCATATCCGTTCGAGCCTGCTGTTTGGTTCCATTCGTTGAGTATTTCTATGCGGTCTATTGAGCGCACGTGCGAGAAGTTGAGCCTCACGTCGGTGCCATATTTCCCTCCGAGGGCAGTTTCCCTCTTGAAGTTGTACCGCAGTTCTCCTTGGTATGCCCACTCGCCGTCGGGTTGGGTTGCGTAAGGGTAAAGCGCTGCCAGTGCGTAAGTGTGCTGGTATGCGAATGCCGGCAGGTTGTTTATGCTCAATGCTGTTCCTGTTACGTTCCTTTGCGAGCGGTATTGCATGTCGTCGCTGCGTTTGGCTTGCAGTAGCAGGCTCATGCCTCGTTTTGAGTATGATCCCGATAACAGTAGTGCGCTTCCCTTCTTGTATATGTATCCGTTTTCTGCCGACGGGTCATAGCTTTTCATGGCGTATTCTGCGAGGAAGCTGTAGTTTCCTTTCTGGAGGTTTGCCCTGATGTCGAAGGAGTTGACGTTCTCTGGCAAGTTAAGCACCAGCGATCTGTCGGAGACGTTTGGATAGATGTAATCGTCTGAGTCGAACTTTTCGAATTTCCCAACGTATGAGCCTCCGATCAATAGCGTCCAAGCGTTTTCTGTCATTCGTTTTGACCATTGGTCGATGCTTAGTTCCACGTCAGCCCCGTATACATATCCGTCGCTTCTCTCCCAGTAGTAGCGTTGGTTTCCTCCGAGCAGCCTTATCCTTATTCCTTTATATGGTTGGAGTTTGAGGCGTCCTCCTCGTATTGAGTTGTCTATTCCGAGGCTTCTTTCTTCGTATGTTCGCAGCACGAGTCCGCTTCCGAACTGTTCATAGAAGTCACCTCCAGTTAGTTCCACTCCCTTGAATTTTGCTGTGGCGTAGAAATATGGCACTCCTTGTCCTGAGAAGCCGCTTTCGTATCCTGGCAGGGGCGACTTCATGTATTCCAGCCTTCCTCCGGCATCGATATACTTGCTTCTCAGGTTCAGGTCGAGGTATGTGTTGCTCAGGCAGTTGTCTGTGTATGAGCCTGTTCCTATGGCTTCGTCTTCTTCTGGGAACAAGATGTCGGTTTGCAGGCTTCCCGATACGGTGATTTTTTTTCCTTCACCGTCCTGTGCCATCGCCATAGCGCAGGCTGACAGCATTAAGGTTGCTCCCAGCAAGCGGCAATAGTTTTTTTTCATCTGTCAAATATTGTGTTTTGTGGTCACTTGAGCAATGCCTTTATTTCGTCATAGAGGTTTTGCTCGTCTCCGTCTTTGTATGAGTTGTGCTTTGATACGATGTTGCCGTTGCCGTCAATCAGGAACACGGCTGGTATCATTTGTATGTTCAGGGCGCGTTTGAAGTCGCTGTTCGGGTCGA
>CAZWPW010000171.1:0-3828 GCA_964635525.1 uncultured Bacteroidaceae bacterium | reverse complement strand
TTGGCGAGTTGACAAAAAGATATACAACCCAAGGGCGGCTTGGGTTGTATGTTTTGCGCCCCTGGGTTGTATGTTTCCGCAGACTGGCTCTATTTAACTTCTATTAAGTTTTTCGGTTAAGTAATTCTTTGGTTTCGCTTTACATATTTCCCGCTCCAGTGTGTTTTTCGTATCACTTTGCAATATGCTTCAAGTCCTTTTCCACCTCTTTTGTGTCGGTGTAGAGTTTGACTATGTCGCCGTTTTTATCGATGAGGTACATTGACGGGACAGATTGTATGTTGTAGGTGTCAATCAGAGTCGAATATATCCCTTCCGGGTCCCAGACGCATATCCACGGTAGCTTGTCGGTTGCTTGCATCCAATAGTGCTGGTCGGCATCAAATGACACTTGGTAGATGACGAAATCTTTGCTGTTGTAGGCATCGTATATTTCCCGCAGGGCGAGGTTGTGCCCTACTGACGTTGGTGATTGCTGGACTGTGAAGTCGAGCAGTATGGTTTTTCCCAGCAGGCTGGTTAACGAAACGCTGTTCCCGTCGGCATCGTTGAGTTTTATGTCGATGATTCCTGACTCGTTGATTTTGTCTTCAGGGATGTACAGCGTGCGTCCTTGGCTTTCGGCGCGTGTGTTCCGCATCCCGCGCAAGGTCAAGTTCGTCAGGTGCTTGGTCCTGTCGTCATGGGGGTAGAGGCGGTCCATGCTTGTTGCAACGGCCCCGAAGCATTTTATGTCCTCGCGGTTGTTGTACGGGTCGAACACGAGGAAGTCGTTTATGCGCATGAACAGGGCGAAGTACGAGTAGAGCTTGTTCGGCGCTATGAAGATGTAGTTCAGTTTCACATCATCCTTGAAGCGTGTGAGCATCTTGGCAACGGAGTCATTGAACACTCTGACTTCCATTTTCTTGTCGAGCGTTTTGCCCATCAAGTCGTCGATAGATGCTTGCAACGAGTTTTGCTTGAGCGATAGTTCCTTTATCTTGTCGTTGTTTTCAGTCGAAGTTATCGCATAATCCCTTTCAAGTGAAGCGTAGTCGCCGTGTATGTCTAATGTCTCGGTTGAATCAATTACGAAATTGATGAATTTGCTTCCCACCCTCAGGCGAAAGAATTCGGGGCTGGGGTATTGCTTGACGGAAAAAGCGAAATTGCCTTCGTCATTCAACCAAGTCGAATCAAGTGGAAGATTGGATGTTATGCCAATATTCTCGATGTATAACATCATCCCGCCGGCATTTTTTATAACCCCCTTTACTGTCGAGTGCGGCGTGTCCGAGCATGAAGCAAGCATGGCAAGCAATGTCAGGATGATAATGGCAGCTTTTTTCATTCAAGCATGATTTAGTTCAACACTATGCAAAAATAGCAAAATGCACTTATAAAAGTGCATGTTTGTGTTATAGAAATTGTTCATAATCAATAAAAATAATAATAATGCCGCTAATGGTACAATTATAGTAGTATATTTGTGCGAATTTTATGAAACAGATATAACTATATGCTTAATCCAATTGTCAAAACCATTGAGCTGCCCGACGGAAGGGTCATCATGCTCGAGACTGGAAAGCTGGCAAAGCAGGCCGATGGGGCCGTAGAGTTGCGTTTGGGCAACACGATGCTTTTAGCTACCGTATGCGCTGCCAAGGATGCTGTTCCAGGCACAGACTTCATGCCTTTGCAGGTAGAGTACAGAGAGAAATATTCGGCTTTCGGTCGTTTCCCCGGTGGTTTCACCAAACGTGAGGGCAGGCCATCAGACTATGAAATACTCACATGCCGCCTTGTTGACAGGGCTTTGCGGCCATTGTTCCCGTCGGATTACCATGCTGAGGTTTTCGTGAACATCATTCTGTTTTCGGCCGATGGTGTTGACATGCCTGACGCTTTGGCCGGCCTTGCTGCATCGGCGGCATTGGCCGTTAGCGACATACCTTTTGGCGGTCCCATAGCCGAAGTGAGGGTTGCCCGCATTGATGGGCAGTTTGTCATAAACCCGACCTTCGAGCAACTCAAGGATGCCGACATGGACATCATGGTTGGGGCGACAAGCGATAACATCATGATGGTTGAAGGCGAGATGAAAGAAGTATCAGAGAACGACTTGCTCGAGGCCATGAAGGCGGCGCATGAAGCAATCAAGCCTATGTGCCAGGCTCAATTAGAGCTGATGGAAGAAGTTGGGAAAACCCATAAAAGAGAATATTGCCACGAGGAAAATGACGAAGAGCTAAGGAAGGCCGTGCATGATGCATGTTATGCAAAGGCTTATGAAGTGGCTCGCTCGGGCAATGCCAACAAGCAAGAGAGGAGTGAGGCCTTTGCCGCGATATGCGAGGAGTTCAAATCGCAATTCACCGAAGAAGAGCTCGAGGCGAAAGGTTCGCTCATCGGCCGCTATTACCATGATGTCGAGAAAGAAGCCATGCGGCGGTGCATCCTTGATGAAAGCAAGCGCCTTGATGGCAGGCGTACCGATGAGATACGCCCGATTTGGTGCGAGGCCGGCTATTTGCCTTGGCCGCACGGCTCATCGCTATTCACGCGAGGCGAGACCCAGTCGCTGTCAACCGTCACGTTAGGAACAAGACTCGATGAGAAGGTGGTCGATGACGTGCTTAATGAATCAAAGCTGAGGTATCTCCTCCACTATAATTTCCCTCCCTTTTCTACGGGAGAAGCCAGGCCGCAAAGAGGTGTGGGTCGCCGTGAGATAGGGCATGGCAATTTGGCTTGGAGAGCATTGAGGAGCGTCATCCCTGACGACTATCCTTACACAATCCGCATTGTCTCTGACATACTTGAGTCAAATGGCTCGTCGTCGATGGCAACGGTTTGCGCCGGGACGTTGGCACTCATGGATGCCGGAGTAAAAATCAAAAAGCCAGTTTCAGGCATTGCAATGGGTTTGATCAAGAATCCAGGAGAAGAAAAGTACGCAGTCCTTTCTGACATACTTGGCGACGAGGACCACTTGGGCGACATGGATTTCAAGGTCACTGGAACCAAGGACGGCATCACTGCAACGCAAATGGACATCAAGGTTGACGGCTTGTCGTTCGAAATCCTTGAAAAAGCCCTCAACCAAGCAAAAGAAGGCAGGATGCACATCTTGAACAAAATCACTGAAGCTATTGCCGAACCGCGCGAGGATCTCAAGCCTCACGCTCCGCGTTTGGAGATGTTCGACATACCCAAAGACATGATTGGAGCAGTCATTGGCCCTGGCGGGAAGATAATACAAGGCATTCAAGAGGAAAGCGGTGCCATTGTTACAATTGACGAGATTGACGGGGTAGGCAAGGTTGAGGTAGCAGCAAGCAGCAAGGAATCTATACAAAAGGCGGTTGCACGCATTAAGGCTATCACGGCAGTGCCCGAGGTAGGCACAGTATATGAAGGGGTTATCCAATCGGTGATGCCCTACGGTGTCTTTGTTGAATTCATTCCCGGCAAGGACGGACTCTTACATATTTCGGAAATAGACTGGAAACGCTACGACGCGATAGAAGAGGTTGGCTTGCAGGAAGGTGATAAAATAGAAGTCAAGCTGATGGACATCGACCCAAAGACAGGCAAGTTCAAACTCTCAAGAAAGGTGTTGTTGCCCAAACCAGAGGGTTATGTCGATGATGAACGTCCTGAAAGGAAACCTCGCCCTGCAAGGCAAAACCGTCAGCCGAAAAAAGGGAAAGAGAAAAAGAATTAATAGATAACATTTTCATAACGCGCTTAAGGCTGTGTCCAACAGAGGATGCAGCCTTTTTGATATCCCCCGATAATTTATTTTGTTGATTCAAAAAAAGACTATAGTTTTGTACTAACAAA
>CAZWPW010000170.1:0-3888 GCA_964635525.1 uncultured Bacteroidaceae bacterium | reverse complement strand
TAGCACAACAGGTTTTGGTTCTGTTTGTCTAGGTTCGAATCCTGGTAGTCCAACGGAAAAGGCTTGGTGCCGAGAGAGGTATCAAGCCTTTTTTGCCAAAAGTCAACAAGAAAATACATTACACAAATAAAACAAAATCAGACATGTTCATAACACTCGTAATACTCCTCTGCTCCGCAGTTTTCTTTGTAACTGGAAAAATACGCTCCGACATAGTCGCGCTAATCTCAGTAGTCGCGCTAATCCTATTCGGAATACTCACACCGGATGAGGCTCTGGCCGGGTTCTCGAACCAGATAGTCATAATGATGATTGGCCTCTTCGTAGTAGGAGGGGCGATTTTCCAGACAGGGCTCGCAAAAATGATAAGCTCACGGCTGCTCAAGCTCGCTGGCAAAAGTGAAAAGAAACTGCTGCTACTTGTCATTATAGTAACCGCAGTAATAGGAGCATTCGTCAGCAACACAGGAACAGTAGCGCTCATGCTGCCTATTGTTGTTAGCCTCGCGACGGCAGCAGGAACATCTCCAAGCCGCCTTCTCATGCCCCTTGCATTTGCAAGCAGCCTTGGAGGTATGATGACGCTCATCGGTACGCCACCTAACCTTGTCATACAGGAAACACTTATCTCCGGCGGACATGAATCGCTTGGATTCTTCTCGTTCCTGCCAGTCGGACTTACTTGCTTAGCTGTCGGAATACTTGTTCTCATGCCGCTAAGCAAAATCTTCCTGACGAAGAAAAAAAGAAACACTACAACCCAATCAGGCAAAGGACTCCAACAGCTTGTCAACGAATACGGACTCGATAGCAATCTCTTCCGCCTTAAAGCCGAAGATGCATCAACCGTAATAGGCAAAACGGTCATGGAACTTGACACAAGGCGTGAATACAAACTCAACATTCTTGAAATACGCAGGGGAGATTCAAGCAAGCACAAGTTCCTGAAAACGATAACGCAGAAATTCGCATCTGCCGACACTGTCCTCCAAGCAGGAGATATAATCTATGTCATGGCTGAGTTCGACAACATGCAACGCTTCGCACAAGACTATCGGCTTACAATAATGGATGACCACGCAACCGAGGAAGCAAAAACCACAGGCAACGCAATAGACTTCTACGACATCGGTATAGCGGAAATAGTCATCATGCCGGCATCGAAGCTCAACAATATGAAAATAAAGGATATTGACTTCCGTAACAAGTTCAACGCCAATGTCCTTGGCATAAGGCGGAAGAAACAATACATCCTGCAAGACCTCGGCAACCATATAGTCCATGACGGCGACGTACTGCTCGTCCAAGGAACATGGGCCGACATAGAAAGAATAAGCAAGGAAGATGCCGACTGGGTAGTCCTTGGCCAGCCCTTGGCCGAAGCCGAAAAAGTGACGCTCGACTATAAAGCGCCCGTAGCAGCCGCGATAATGATACTCATGGTCGCAATGATGGTATTCGACTTCATTCCTGTGCAACCGGTGACAGCCGTCATGATAGCGGGATTGCTGATGGTGATGACCGGATGCTTCCGCAACATATCGGATGCCTACAAAGCCATAAACTGGGAAAGCATAGTACTCATTGCCGCTATGCTGCCCATGTCAACGGCGCTTGAGAAGACAGGCGCGTCAGCCCTCGTCTCGCAAACGCTTGTCAACTGGCTCGGGCAATACGGGCCGATAGCTTTGCTCGCAGGCGTCTACTTCACTACTTCGTTGCTCACGATGTTCATCAGCAACACTGCAACCGCCGTGCTGCTCGCCCCGATAACAATGCAAACCGCAGTGCAAATGGGAATCAACCCAACGCCGATGCTCTTCGCCGTGGCTGTGGCGGCAAGCATGTGCTTCGCATCGCCGTTTGCAACGCCGCCTAACGCATTGGTCATGCACGCAGGGCAATACACCTTCGTCGATTATATCAAGGTAGGGCTGCCACTGCAAATAATCATGGGATTGGTGATGATTCTCGTACTGCCGCTCTTCTTCCCGTTCTGACGCGGAGCGGCATCAAACCTTGCGCTTGAAAGCCAGCAGCTTGTCGCAGTAGTACTCATATGTTCCTGCCGAGCGCGTATCTCCGCCGGCAAGCCTTTCGTAAGGTCATTCACCAAAGCCCCGAACTTGTCGAGGATGCCGGCAATCCTCTCCTGCTCGGCAAAGGGAGGGAGGGGGATCTCGAATAGCTCTAATTCCTTGCGAGACAATCGCGGCACACTTGCGCGCCTCACTCTTGAGTTGAAAAAGCTTTTGTTGTTTTGCAAATAGTAAAACACGAACTTGCTAATTAGCGATGCAGGGCAATTGATGCACAAGCAATCATCAGCCGCCCAAATAGGTTCTTCCGAAAAGCCTATATCACCTGCTGCCCCTGCGCTTATTACAAAGGCAGTATTAGCTGGACAATTGCTCTTTCCATAATACCCGAGTGGTTTCAGGCTGTTCTGGTAAACCGGAAACTTGCCAGAGCTTGACAACTCGCTTCTTACAACACGAGTTCCCCTGTTAATCCCGCACACTTCCCCCAACCTCTTAAACTCGACCCCTTCTGGTCAGAGTTCCCGGATAAGTTCTTCCAGCTTGCTCATTCTTTCCCTCGCGTGCTTTTGGTTGCCGATGCCAAATTAATGAAAATAACTACACCGACGCACCTCCTGAATCAAATGCCGCTGCAAAAGCAATTTAACCATCTGCCTCGCCAAACTTTAACCTCAAGGACACGAGGCATTAATGCACAGATAATCGGTTAATCCGCTCGCAGAGCAACTTTTCAGTATCACCCCAAAGACTTTTCTGTTGAGCATGATGCAGAATCCGCTCCGGCAATTTCTTTGCCTTGCAGTTGGCGAAACACAAGCCGCTCTTGCTGCCCGCTTCTTCGTCGAGGGCAAGGTAAATGGCAGTAGCAGCCCCCTGAGCCGGAGTCTTGATAAAAGGACGGAAGAAGATATCGGTCAAAGGGTCGAACCAAGCCTGCATCCGGATCATGTCTGTATCAACGATACCGGGATCTGACGCATTCACCGTGATGCCTTTATCGCGCAGGCGTTCAGCTAATTCTTGCGTGAAGAGCAGCAATGCTAACTTGGTGTTGCTGTAGACTGAAATGCGGTTGAATCGTCCCCTCCTCCCTTTTGCGAAAAAGTCTGCGTCGATTTTCCCGATGGCATACGTGCAAGAAACCGTATTGACAATGCGGCTACCCGCCTTCATAAGCGGAAGAAGGCTGCGGGTTAGCAGATAGGGCGCAACATAGTTTGTGCTGACAATCGTTTCCAATCCATCTTCAGTACGGCGAACGGGCGTTGTCAATATGCCAGCATTATTCATCAAAAGGCTGACGGGCCTTCCCTCTTGCAGCAACTGAGCAGTAAACGCTTCCACTGACGCAAGAGAGGCAAGATTGACGGCACGCACTTCTATCTGCGGGTTTCCGCTTGCTTGCCGGATGCGTTCACAAACCGCCTTCGCCTTTTCCACGTCCTTGCATGCCATGATGACGGGATATCCGGCTTTGGCAACGGCGGCTGTTATCTCCTGTCCCATGCCACCGTCCGCACCGGTGATGACGGCTAATCCTTTCTCCATTTTATTTATACTCCAATTCTTTGATTTCCTTTACGATACGCTTAGGCAAATTCTCCACATGCCTATGGCATTCCATGTCGATGGAATACATCCGGGCAATACAATAATTGCTATGCCCGCAGTTGCAGCGCGCGTGTTCGTCTGCCTTCATCTTGTTCACAAAAGCTGGATCGTTGATCAATGCCCGCGCCATGCTGACAAATTCAAAACCATAGTCTAACACTTCGTCGATTTTCTTCCGCGAGACCAAACCACCCACATACACCAAAGGCAACTTCAGGGCAGCGCGGAACTTCAA
>CAZWPW010000169.1:0-3910 GCA_964635525.1 uncultured Bacteroidaceae bacterium | reverse complement strand
AAACATACAACCCAAGCCGCCCTTGGGTTGTATATCTTTTTGTCAACTTGCCGGGAGGCGGGGAAACTCCCCTCGCCTGCTCACAACCGATTAGCAACCCGGGCAAAGCCAGCCATGCATCCTTTCTTGACCGGCTCTGCGTCCGCGCTGTGGCATCTGGCGGCGCAAAGCGGGATGGCGGGAAGTCTTCATGTTTTTTAAACGGAATTATTGTATACCTTTGCATGGCAAAGAACTCAAGTGATGAATATATGCATTGTGGCAGGCGCAAGGCCCAATTTTGTTAAGATTGCCCCGTTGCTCCATGCTATCGGGGACTACCAAGGAGAGGGCTGCGGCCTGTCGGTGAGGTTCATCTACACCGGCACGGAGCATGACGGCAACATTGACGGCAGGCTTTTCGAGGATCTTCAGATATGCCGCCCTGATGCCTTCCTTGGCATCGACAAAGCCAACCAGCACGAACGTGCCGCCGCCGTGATGACAGCCTTCGAAAAAGAGCTTTCCGCCAACCCTGCCGACGTGGTCATCGTGTTTGATGACTTGACCCCAGCCATGGCATGCTCGATTGTCGCTAAGAAAATGGGCACCAAGGTAGCCCACGTGGTTGCCGGCACGCGGTCGTTCGACATGGCCAGCCCGAAGGAAATCAACAGCTTGGTCACTGACGGTCTGTCGGACTACATGTTCACGGCAGGCTACGGCGCGAACAACAACCTGAGCAAGTCGGCAGCACAGTCAGGCAACGCCTACATGGTCGGGAACATCATCATCGATGCGCTACGCGAGAACTGGGACAGGCTCGTGCAACCCGGCATCTTCAAGCAGGCAAGGCTCGGCGAGAGTGGCTACCTGCTCATGACGGCCAACAGGCCCATCCTTACCAATGACAAGGAACGCTTCAACGCTATCGTCGCCAAGGTGTGCGACGCTATTTTTCCACTGAAACTTGTCGCCCCTCTCCACGACACGGCACGCAATGCCATTAGTCCGCAACTGCCGGGGCGGTGCGGCAACCTTGTAGTGACAACCCCGCTGCGGTGCCTTGAGTTTTGGTATCTTGAACAGAATGCCAAAGGCATAATAACCGATTCGGGGAACGTTGCCGACGAGGCTACGTTCCTGGGCATCCCGTGCATCACGATGAACAAATATATCGAACACAAGGAAACGGTGACAATCGGCACGAACGAATTAGCCGGAGAGGATCCCGATGCCATAGCACGCCTTGCCGGGAAGATCGCGGAAGGAAGATGGAAAAGCGCGGGCATACCCGAAAGGTGGGACGGCAGGGCATCGCAAAGGATAATCCACACTCTGGCCAACATGAACGTATAAACCTCAACTAACATAGGTACGATGAAAATGAACGCACATGAACCTTTTTTGATTTTTTCAGGCACCAAGTCACGCTATTTAGCGGAAAAGATTTGCAACGAGCTCGGCTGCCCGCTGGGCAACATGAACACCATGCGTTTCTCTGACGGCGAATTTGCCGTGAGCTTCGAGGAGTCGATAAGAGGCAAATCGGTATTCCTCGTGCAATCGACATTCCCTAACAGCGACAACCTCATGGAACTTCTCCTGATGATTGATGCCGCGAAACGCGCAAGTGCCAAGAGCATCATTGCCGTTGTCCCCTACTTCGGATGGGCAAGGCAGGACAGGAAAGACAAACCGCGCGTGTGCATCGGAGCCAAATTGGTTGCCGATTTGCTTAGTGTGGCGGGCATCGACCGCATCATCACTATGGACTTGCACGCCGACCAAATCCAAGGCTTCTTCAACGTTCCCGTCGACCACCTTTACGCCAGCGCAGTTTTCGCCCCTTACATCCAGTCGCTCCACCTTGACAACCTGGCCATCGCCACCCCCGACGTTGGCGGCTCAAAGCGGGCATCTGTTTACTCGAAGTACCTGCAATGCCCTCTGGTGCTGTGCAACAAGACACGCGCCAAGGCCAACGTAGTCGAAACAATCCAAATCATAGGCGATGTGGCGGGCAAGGACGTGGTTCTTGTCGACGACATCGTAGACACGGCAGGCACGATAGTCAAGGCTGCCGAAACAATGCTTGACGAAGGAGCCAACTCAGTGCGTGCCATAGCCAGCCACTGTGTTATGTCGGGGCCAGCCACTGAAAGGGTAGCCAATTCCCGGCTTGAGGAACTCATCTTCACCGACAGCATCCCCTATTACAAGGAGTGCAGCAAGGTCAAGCAATTGAGCATTGCAAACATCTTCGCCAACGCAATCAAGTGCGTCATCGAGAACACCAGCATTAGCTCGCAATATTTGATGTGATAACCTCCGGCAACGGCACGGCAGGCAAAAATGCCAAGGGCGGGAACACGTGATTCGTGGGCATCGTCCTGGCGGGCGGCGGCAGTGAGGCTGATGGCAGCAATGCGTGAAGACTGCAATTAACTATTTTTCAAGGTCTCACGTGCAATAACTTATTGGCATTGACTACATTTGCAATGAAGAATAACATAACAAAGCATTCTTGACATGAGAATAAGTCTGCTAACCACGCTTTCCGCCAAAGCGAACAAAAAGAATGTGCTTGCCGTAGCGTTGGCGGCCATTGCCATCGTTGCGCTCGTCATGTTCCTGAACCGGGAAAAAGAGGAAGCCGAGCTCTTGCCTGTAGTCAGCATAATGCCTGCCGGACAGGAGAACGTGGAGATATATGGCGATTACGTGGGGCGGATAAGAGCCCAGCAGTTCGTAGAAGTGCGTGCCCGCGTGGAGGGTTTCCTCCAGCAAATGCTGTTCGAAGAAGGCACGCACGTGAAAAAGAACCAAGTGCTTTTCGTCATTGACCAAGAACCGTACATAGCAAAAGTCGACAAGGCAAAGGCGCAACTCAAAAAAGACGAAGCGCAAGCGCGCAAGGCAGAGAGGGATTTGGAAAGGATCAGACCCCTGCACGCGCAGAACGCAGCAAGCCAGCTTGACCTCGATAATGCCACGGCTGCATACGAAATGGCAATGGCCAGCGTCGCCATGAGCCAAGCCGACCTTGACCAAGCCGAGCAGGAACTGAGCTACACGCTGGTCACCTCGCCCATTTCGGGGAGCATAAGCGAGAGGTATGTCGATTTGGGCACGCTTGTGGGCAGTTCAGGCAAATCGCTTCTGGCAACAGTGGTCAAAAGCGACACCGTGCTGGTTGACTTCAGCATGACGGCACTTGATTACCTGCGAAGCAAGGAACGCAACGTGACGCTAGGGCAAAAGGACTCGACGAGGACGTGGCAGCCGACCGTCACAATCACCCTGCCCGACAACACGGCTTACCCTTACGAAGGCATTGTAGACTTTGCCGAGCCGCAAGTCGATTCACGTACCGGCACTTTTTCCGTTCGCGCCGAGATGCCGAACCCCAAGCACGTCCTGCTGCCAGGGCAATTCACTAAAGTCAGGCTGCTTCTCGATGTCAGGGCAAACGCAACAGTAGTTCCGCAAAAAGCCCTCATCATAGAGAAAGGCGGCACCTACGTTTATGTCATGCGCAAGGATTCCAGCGTTGAAAAGCGTTTCATTGAAACAGGACCGGAATTCGGCAACAACACCGTCGTCGAAAGAGGATTGATCCCAGGCGAGAACATCGTCGTGGAAGGCTACCACAAACTCATGCCCGGCATAAGAGTCAAGGTCAGCAACCAAAACACCGATTAGCAAGGAACAATGAAGATAACGTACTTCATCGACCGCCCAGTATTCTCAGCCGTCATATCAATAGTCATAGTGATAGCCGGCATCATCGGGCTGACAATGCTGCCGGTAGACCAATACCCGCAGATAACCCCTCCGGTAGTGCGCATCACGGCCTCCTACCCTGGTGCGAGCGCGCTGACCGTTTCGCAGGCCGTGGCAACGCCCATTGAACAACAGTTGAACGGCA
>CAZWPW010000168.1:0-3912 GCA_964635525.1 uncultured Bacteroidaceae bacterium | reverse complement strand
AAAATAGCAACCATAGTTGGGTCGTCGAACATATACAGCGAAGATAGCCACATATACTCCGAACTCGGGTTCTACAACACCAACACCGAAGAGGCCGAACTGCTCGACCGCTCCGTACTGGTCAACGGATACAAACAACTCGTCGGCGACAGCATATTCTACGACAAAACAAAAGGATACGGCGAAGCCTTCTTCAACGTTGTAATGACTGACACAGTAAACAAAAACGCACTCATCGGAGACTACTGCTACTACGACGAACTAATCGACTACGCCTTCGCAACCGAAAACGCCGTGGCAATCGACTACTCGCAAGGCGACAGCCTCTTCCTGCACGCCGACACGCTCAAACTAATCACTTACAACATCGGAACAGACTCAATGTACCGCGACATGCTCGCATACCGCAAAGTAAGGGTATACCGCAGCGACGTGCAAGCCATCTGCGACTCAATGGCATTCTCAACAAGAGACTCATGCCTGCAAATGTTCTACGAACCGGTGCTGTGGCAAGCAAACCAGCAAATACTCGGAGAGAAAATAGACATACACATGAACGACTCGACAATAGACTGGGCGCACGTCTACAACCAGTCATTGACCGTCGAACACGTCGACTCAAACTACTACAACCAAGTATCGGGAAGAGAAATAAAAGCATACTTCAACAATGGGCAAGTATACAAAATCGACATCATAGGAAACGTCCTCTCAGTATACTACCCGCAAGAAGAAGACAGCACAATACTGCTAATGAACACAGCAGAATCAAGCCTGATGAACATATACATCGAAAACCAGCAAGTAGAAAGAATGGTAATGAGCCCGGCATCGAACGGAATAGCATATCCCCTGGACCAAATCCCGGCAGGAACCGACTTCCTCGAAAACTTCGTGTGGCTGGAAGACCTGCGACCCAAGGACAAGGACGACATATTCGTCTGGAAAGGGAAAAAGGAAGAAGACAAACTCAAGGAAAAAGAAACAAGGGAAATCAAACTACCCACACACGTGCTGGACGAAGACAAATGAGAACAAGCCAGCAATGCCAAACAACAAAACAAACATTAACACATGAGCGATGTAATAAGGCTGCTGCCCGATTCAGTCGCCAACCAAATAGCCGCAGGTGAAGTAATACAAAGACCCTCGTCAGTAGTCAAAGAACTCGTCGAAAACGCCATCGACGCCGGGGCAACAACAATAAGCATAGCAATAACCAATGCCGGGAAAACAAGCATACAAGTCATCGACAACGGAAAAGGCATGTCAATGACCGATGCAAGAATGGCTTTCGAAAGGCACGCAACATCAAAAATACGGCAAGCATCCGACCTCTTCGCACTGCATACCTTGGGATTCCGGGGAGAAGCCCTGGCATCAATAGCGGCCGTGGCGCAAGTAGTGCTGAAAACCAAGAGAGAACAAGACGAGATAGGGACAATCATAACCATCGAAGGCTCGAAAGTAACAGCCCAAGAACCCGAATCATGCCCGGCAGGAGCCAACTTCACCGTCAACAACCTCTTCTACAACGTGCCGGCAAGGAGGAAATTCCTCAAGTCCGACAACACCGAACTGAGCAACATCATGCAAGAACTCGAGCGGATCATGCTTGTCAACCCGCAAGTCGCATTCACGCTCAGGCACAACGGCAACAACATATTCGCATACCAGCCGGCAATGCTCAAGAAACGCATAACCGACATCTTCGGAAGGAAAACAGGGCAACAACTGCTCAACATGTCCGTCAAAACACACCTGGCCACCATCAGCGGGTACATAGGCACGCCGGAATCGTCACGAAAGAAAGCACATCAATTCTTCTTCGTCAACAACCGGTACATGAGGCATCCCTACTTTGCTAAAGCCGTCATGGAAGCCTACGACAAAATCATACCGCCCGGAGAACAAGTGCCTTTCTTCATATACATGACAGTCGACCCGGCAAACATCGACGTGAACATACACCCCACCAAAACCGAAATAAAGTTCGAAAACGAACACCAAATCTGGCAAATACTACTATCGGCAGCACGGCAAGCCATAGCACGGTCATCGGCAGTGCCGGCAATAGACTTCGACACCGAAGGGATGCCCGACATCCCCCCCATGCCCCGCCACGGCAAAGCAACACCGCCCAAAGTGAACATCGACAACAGCTACAACCCCTTCAAACAAACGAACTGGAGGGAACTCTACGACGGGCTGAGGGCAAACAACAACTTCGACGACAACTCATGGGCCGCCGACCTCCAACAAACCGCAAGCAACAGCCAAACGCCCCTACCCCTCCAAGGCGCAAACATGGTCATCGAAAGCAAAAGCAACGAAACGCTATTCGACGATGAGAAAAACAACCCGCAACACTACTACCAGTACAAAGGAAAGTACATCATCACATCCATAAGCTCGGGAATGCTAATCATCGACCAGCACCGGGCGCACATAAACATACTCTACGACAAGTTCCGGAAAACAATCGACGCCAAAAACGGCAACGCGCAATGCCTCCTTTTCCCCGAAATGCTCAACCTCCCGCCATCTGAAGATGCCGTCATGCCCGACATAACAGGCGACCTGAACGCGCTGGGCTTCGAACTGTCAAGCCTCGGGAACGGGGCATACTCAATAAACGCCGTGCCGGCAGAGCTCAGGGGAGCCGACTACGTCAAAGTAATAACCGGAATGATACACACGGCAAGCGAAAAAGCCAAGGACACGAAAGACAGCATACGCTCGGCAATGGCACTCGAACTGGCAAAAGCATCGGCAATACCCTACGGACAAGCACTTAGCTCAGCCGAAATGGACAGCATCGTGGCACAACTGCTCATGCTCCCGCAACAGGAAACAACGCCAGACGGCAAAAAAACCATGGCGGCAATCAAAGACAACGAACTTGACAAAATGCTCTGAACAACGCAGATGCAAACAAAAAACGCTACTACAAGCCTACCGCTTGTCCCCGTCAGGGCAACGCCCTCGGAAAAAGCCGAAATGGTAACCCAAATGCTCTTCGGGGAAACATGCCGCATACTCGAACAATGCAACGCATGGATGCGCATAGAACTTGCCAACGACGGGTACCAAGGATGGGTTGACCAGAAAATGATAACCCCAGTCACCCACTCTGAAACGCCTGGAACACAAGGCAAAGGCACAGCCATAATCATAGCGCCAGTAGCCCAAGCCATAGAAATGGGGGGAGAAAAGAGCATCTACTTGCCAGCCGGAAGCATCCTCGGGCAATGCGACAGGCAAAAAGGCACGTTCCAGATACAAGGCAAAACCTTCCAAGCCGCCCCCGCAGCGATAGGCCCGGCAAAAGGGAACGTGGCCGGAACCGCCTCCCTCTTCATCGGAGCGCCATATTTATGGGGAGGGAAAACCATCTTCGGCATCGATTGCTCGGGATTGGTGCAAACCGCATTCGCGCTGCACGGCATCCAATTGCCGCGAGACGCCCGCCAACAAGCCCGGTGCGGCCGAGAAATCCCGTTCGAGGAACGCGCAAGCGGCGACTTAGCCTTCTTCTCAAACGAAAAAGGCGAAATCACGCACGTCGGAATACTCGCCGAGGGCACGAAAATCATACATGCCAGCGGCTCGGCACGCGCCGACACGCTCGACAGCTGCGGCATCTTCAACCAAACAACACAGGACTACACCCACCGCCTGCACTCAATCAGGAGAATCACAGAACTGCCCAACGGCAAATGACACTCTGCAAAAGCAGGGAAAGCAACGCACCCGGGGCGGGGTCGCATCCAACGCAAGCCGCAAAGCCATCCGACGCAAACCACAAAGGCACCGCGCCCATATCCCGGTACCACCCCACGCGGAAGCGACACCCATTCAACCCAAATCGGTCATTAGAAACTGGTTTTGTATTATTTCTAATGGCAGTCA
>CAZWPW010000167.1:0-3969 GCA_964635525.1 uncultured Bacteroidaceae bacterium | reverse complement strand
AAAAACATGAAGGGATTTATTAACTATTTGGTCGCTCTGCTGATAGCCACGGCAGCCACCGCGCCGGCTATGGCGCAGACAGACAACCAATGCGGCGATAGCCTCTACTGGAGTATCTCGGGCGACACGCTTTACATCACCGGCAGCGGGGCGATGTGGGATTACGAATACACAAGTATTAGTCAGTTCCCCTACTACAAGACCACCGCACCTTGGGCTGATTCCACCTTCACGCACGTCGATTTCCAAGAGAGTGTCACCTCCGTTGGGGTTGAGGCGTTTGACGGTTGCACCAACATCACCTCCGTCGATTTGTCGGACTGCACTGCGCTACAGAGCATCGGAGACTACGCGTTCTACAACTGCTCCGGCCTCGCCTCCGTTGACCTTTCGGGCTGCACTGCGCTAGAAAGCATCGGGGTGTATGCGTTCTACGAGTGCTCCTCCCTCGCCTCCGTTGACCTTTCGGGCTTCACGGAACTGACGAGCATCGGGGAGTATGCGTTCTATAACTGCACCTCCCTTGCCTCGTTTGACCTTTCGGGCTGCTCTGCGCTAGAGAGCATCGGGGCTGCTGCGTTCTTGTTTTGCACCTCCCTCCCCTCGCTTGACCTTTCGGGCTGCACCGCGCTACAGTACATAGAGACCTATGCGTTCTACAACTGCACCTCCCTCGCCACCGTTGACCTTTCAGGCTGCACGGAACTGACGAGCATCGGGAACAATGCGTTTGGCCTTTGCTCCTCCCTCGCCTCCGTTGACCTGCCCAGTTCGCTGACGAGCATCGGGAACTATGCGTTTAGCGACTGCACCAGTCTGACCTCCATGACCGTGCGTGCTGAGACACCGCCGGGCACCGGCAACAACGTGTTCAGCAATGTGGCAACGAGTAGCTGCACACTGTACGTGCCAGACGTGTCAGTTGTTACTTACATGAGCACCACACCATGGAACGGTTTCAAGGTCAAGGCCATCGCGGCATACTGCGGCGACAACCTGACGTGGAGCATCTCAAACGACACGCTGGTCATCGAGGGCAGCGGGGCGATGTGGGATTTCGAGTTTACAAGTAGCGGTTCCACAGCTCCTTGGCAAAGCGAGACATTCACTCACGCGGTCTTCCCCGAGGGGATTACCTACATTGGGCAGTATGCGTTTTATGGCAGCTCCCTCACTTCGCTCGACTTTTCAGCTTGCACCGAGTTGTCGAGCATCGGGAGGTGGTCTTTGAGCAATTGCGCCATCACTGAGCTTGACCTGTCGGGCTGTACCTCGCTCACGAGCATCGGGGAGAGGGCGTTCCAAAGTTGCACCTCGCTCGAGACCGTCGACTTCTCTGCCTGCACGGCACTGACGAACATCGATGACTATGCGTTTTACTATTGCACCTCGCTCGAGACCGTCGACTTCTCTACTTGCACCGAGTTGTCGAGCATCGGACTCTCTGCGTTCCGGTCTTGCCCCCTCACCTCGCTCGACCTCTCTGCCAGCACCGCGTTAGAGAGCATCGATGAATATGCGTTTGGGTTTTGCACCTCGCTCGAGACCGTCAACCTGCCCAGTTCGCTGGCGAGCATCGGTGACTATGCGTTCCAGAACTGCACATCCCTTGAGACTATGACCGTGCAGGCTGAAGAGCCTCCGACAATCCAAAGCAACACGTTCAGTGGTGTGGACAAGAACATCCCCGTATACGTGCCGGGCAACTCTGTTGATGATTACAAGGCAGCTGACTACTGGGAGGAGTTCTTCAACATACAGGCCATGAGCAGCACGGGTGAAGAGGAAGGCGGCGGCGGGTCAGGCATTGACTCTGCATCTTCGTTGGCATCGAAAGTCATCGTGCGCGGCCTCGATGTAGAACTGTCGGTTGAGGCTGGCACTCAAGTGAGCGTCTATTCCATAAGCGGGCAACTTGTGTTGAAGACTACAGCATCGCGCTTCACTCTGCCCTCGGCTGGGATATACATCATCACCGCAGGCGGAGAAGCAATCAAAGTGGCAGCGCATTAAGCGCATGCACACGCACAATGAGCTATCGCGCCAAAGCGGGGCAATCCTGCTTTGGCGTGGTTGCTTTTGTTGCCACAACGATAGAGCCAATACTCTGGAACTGCTAAACTGCCATGCCTTGTTTAAGGTTGCCTTTTGCACTATCTTTGCATATCCTAAGTTTGAAATCCTATGGCTTGGTTGTTATTGTTGGTTTCAGTTGCTGTGGCTTTTGTTGCTGTCGCCAAGCTTCGCAAGGGCGGCATGCCCGCTGGCCGGGAGTCAGAACCAGCTTCGGGGGAATGTTGTGGCATGCATGCCGTATGCTCGAAAAACATCCTAAACCAAGATCCTGCCGCTGCTGCCGACTACTATGACGACGAGGAACTTGACCGTTTCAGAGGGCGTGAAGCCTCGTCGTATTCGGCATGCGAGGTTGATGAGTTCAGGGACATACTTTACACCATGCCCGCCGCAGATGTTGTCGGGTGGTGCAGGAGCTTGCAGGTGCGTGGCGTGATGCTGCCGAGCCTGTTGGTTGACGAAGTGTTGTTGATTGTCGGCGAAAACCGTTTCAAGGAGTAGGTACACGATGGGCATGGCAGATTTGTTCGCTTACACATTTTTCCAATATGCAACCTTAGGTTGTTTCCTCGCGTCGGTGGTTTGCGGGATTGTGGGTACATATATCGTCACGAAGAGGATGATATTCATCAGCGGCGGCATTACCCATTCATCGCTTGGTGGGGTAGGCATGGGCCTTTACTTCGGATTCCCGCCTATTGTTGGCGCGGCATTGTTCTCGATGTTCTCCGCCCTTGGCATCGAATGGCTTGGCAGGCGCGCCGGCGTGCGCGAGGATTCTGCTATAGCCATGTTTTGGACGTTTGGCATGGCCGTGGGCATCATGTTCAGCTACCTTACGCCAGGATATGTCCCCGACCTTTCTGTTTACCTTTTCGGCAACGTCATGACTATCGAGAGCCTTGACTTGCTGTTCTTGGCAGTCTTGGCCGCCGTTGTAGTATTCACCCAGTTGTGTTTCGGCAGGCTCACCCTTGCTGTGGCTTTTGACGAAGAATATGCCCGTTCTTTGCGTTTGCCGGTTTCGGCCTTCAAGTATCTAATGGCTGTGTTCATCTCGCTGTCGGTTGTTGCCTGCATACGCATCGCGGGCATCGTGCTGACGCTGTCGCTGCTGACGGTTCCCATCATGACGGCGATGCTTTTCACAAAGAGTTATTCGCGTATTGCCGTGCTGTCGGTGGCCATCAGTTTCGTGACCTGCATGGGAGGCTTGATGTTGGCCTACTATGCCAACATCCCTTCGGGGACATCGATAATATTCTTGTCAGTCCTCCTTTATGCATTGTTGAGAACGGCAGCCATGCTCTTGCGCAAGGGCAATAAAAAACGTGATTCTCTGTTTTTTAAGTGATGAGGAAGTTGCATCTTAAAATATTCCTGATTGCTCTTGCTGCCCTGCTTGCTGCGGGCTGCTCGACAAAGAAAAACACAAAGCTCTCGCGCTTCTACCATGCAATGACGGCGCGCTTCAACATATATTTCAACGGAACTGTGGCTTACGAGGCGGGACTCAAAGCGCTTTCCGAAGGCACCAAAGACATCTACCTTGAGCAGCTTCCCATCTACCCAATCGGAAACAAACAAAGCGTCGGCCTGGGCGAAGGCAATTTCGACTTGGCCGTTGAGAAATCGCAAAAAGCCATAAAGCTGCATTCGATAAAGAAGAAACCGAAAAGAGACCAGAAGAAACTGAAGAACCCCCAATACCGCCGCTGGCTCGCAAGCAAGGAGTTCAATCCATTCCTGAAGAACGCATGGCTGCTCATGGGCAAGGCACAGTTCCAAACGGGAGACTTCACCGAGGCAGCATCGACATTCTCGTATGTGGCGCGACTCTATTCCAACCAAGAGGAGGTCAGGTCAATGGCCAACCTTTGGCTTGCAGAGTGC
>CAZWPW010000166.1:0-3998 GCA_964635525.1 uncultured Bacteroidaceae bacterium | reverse complement strand
GAGCATCTGACTGTTAATCAGAGGGTCGTTGGTTCAAGTCCAACCTGAAGAGCAATGAATGCCATCAGCCCATGCAGGCTGGTGGTTTTTTGTTTCTCAGATTATCTTTGGAAGTTTGAACCTTTTAACGAAGTCCTTGGGAAATATAAGCATGCAGCCAGCCATGAACAACCTTTGCGGCTGTCCATGGCTGGCCAACAGTTGTTAATCAGGCTTTGACTCTGCTGACGTATGACCCGTCGCGCGTGTCGACTTCTATCGTTTCGCCTTCGTTGATGAACAGAGGCACTCTCACTACCGCCCCTGTTTCAAGCGTGGCAGGCTTGGTGGCATTGGTTGCCGTGTCGCCTTTGACCCCAGGTTCGGAGTAGGTGATTTTCAGTTGTACCTTTATGGGAAGGTCGGCGTACAAAATCGTGTCAGTCGAGGCATCGGATACAACATCGACTATCATGCCTTCTTTGAGGAACTCAACCCCGTTGATGAGGTTCTTGTCGATGATGACATCCTCCCACGTTTCTTGGTTCAGGAAATGGTACTGCTCCCCTTCGTTGTACGAATATTGGTACTGGCGCCGTTCTACCCTGACATCTTCCAAGCGTTCGCCGATGTTGAAGCGGCGTTCAATGACTCTTCCTGAAACGACTTCCTTGAGTTTCGTCCTCATGATAGTGTTTCCTTTTCCAGGCTTCATGTGGAGGAACTCGATGCAGAAGTATAATTTCCCGTCCAAACGGATGCATGTGCCGTTTTTTATGTCTTGCGAGTTTATCATAAAACTATGAATGAAGTTTAGTTATGCATAAGTGCTTTTCGATGGCGCAAAGGTAATGCAATCAACTAAAAGCGGCAAAATATTGCTGCAAAAATGCCGGCCGGTTGTGCATGATTGAAAATAATGCCTATCTTTGCACGCGCAATAGTATCGGAATGTAATTAAACGCTATACGATCATGAAAAGAACATACCAGCCTTCAAACCGGAAAAGGAAAAACAAGCACGGTTTCAGAGAAAGAATGTCAACCCACAACGGCCGGAGGGTGCTAGCTGCAAGGCGCGCCAAAGGGAGGTGGAAGCTGACGGTGTCGGACGAATACAATGGAACAACAAAGAAATAACCTGCTATTGTAGCGCAAGCAAAGCAAAATGCGGGAGTGCTGTACAAAGCATTCCCGCATTTTGCTTTATGTCGTTCCCAAGCAAGTTAGTCAACGCTGAACCTGTACTCTTCCCACCCGGAGTCTGTGTTTATGTTGATAGCTACCGAGTCGGCTTTGATTTGCTTGAACTCGGTCAGTTGAAGTGACAGGTATGCTGTTTTGGTGTATGCCGGGTAGTCGTCGTCGTTGTCGTGCAGCAGTTTGATGTTAATAGTGTTAGTGCTGTTGTCGCGCCCCTCGTTAATGTAGCGGAACATGTGCGTCTTATCCATGGCCGGCACTCCAAGCTCCATGTTGATGAAATTGCCCCGTTTCCAAATCTTGTTCACAGTGACCGGGTCGGTCTCGAAACCTCCAGACACGCTGCTCGCCGGTATAGTCGTCCCGCAATAGACGCTTGCAAGCGAGTAGATGTCAACTGTCCCGTAACTGCCCGACGAAGGCATCGTCAGCGGAAGGTAGTATGCCACCACCCGGTAGCTGCTGCTGGGGTTAAGCTCGCTGCTTGTCAAGTCTTGGTTGACCACAAACGTGTTGCCGTCATCAGTGTACAAGATTTCAACAGTGCCGCTTAGCCCTGTAGATATCGTGGCGAATTCCAATAACACCGACGGGTAAACATACCCGTCATCGTCATTGCACGAGGCAAGGGCTAACGCCGCAGCTGCTATTATGGCCAATGTTTTTTTCATAATGAGTTCATTTTGTTCATGACAGGTTTCATGTACATGTTCAGGATGCAACGCATTAAGAACTTGTTGTCTTTGTTTGGCAGATCAACCTTTTCGATTTGGTTGTGAAGGTAATCAGTGAAATTCACTTTGTCGTCATTAGTGTAATGCGATTTGAACCTATCCCCCCCCTCAAGCAAGTCGCAGGCAACGTAGTTGCACGGGAACAAGGTGTAATTTTGGTGTATTTCGTTTGTGATGCGCTCCGTTATCTTTTTATATAGTTCGGGCTTGCTCATGCCGGAAGGCAGTTCATCAAGTATTTCGTTAAGGCTCTTCCCCGTTTTGTAGTTTATGCGCCCTTTATACCCGCTTATTCCTATAGACATGTTTTGCAGGTCGTCCTTCGCTTCTTTCTTGTAAGAAGGATTGTCGTGCTTCAATTGCATTTCCTGAGCTTTAAGGTAGTCGCAAGGGTCGAACTCATAGGAAATAGTGAGCGGGATGATGTCAAGTTCGGATAGTGATTTCCTGACATCTCTATCGCCATTGAGCGCAAGCATCTTTATGACGCTCTCTTGGGTCTCGTCGCTTGAATCCTTTGCCCTGCCCTCTCGTTGGGCAATCCAAATTGACTGTTTCTTTTGCGTGATGGTGTGGTGGATGTAGCTTGACAGCTCGCAGGAGGCCTCAAGCTGCTGGCGCATCGTCAACCCGCGTTTGACGATGAATGCCTTGTTGAGCCTTACGAACGTCTTTATCCACGGGTAGATGAGGAGGTTGTCGCCTATGGCTATTTCAACGGTATCCAAACCTTGCTCGAGGAGTTTTATCGACAGCAAGGCAGAGTCAAGCACTATGTCCCTGTGGTTAGACATGTATACGTGCGCCTGGCTTTTGTCCTTCATGGAACTCAAGTCAAGCGACACTTCATCGCTGCACTGTTTTATAAGATTGGTGACAATAGGGTAGCACACGCGTTGCTGGAATTCATGGACAGTAGTGCACGACCTCATCACCGCAGCGATGGCATCAAAAGGAACACCCCCGCTTATGGCCGTGACTGACTTCTTGAAATATTCGTCAGTCACCAACTCTTCAACTGCTTGCCGCATTTCGTCGTCGTTGAACGACCTGATGTCGTCGAATTTGCCTGTGCTTTCCATTCTTCAATCGTCATTTTGTTGCCCGATGTGGCATTCTATTATATCGGTGATGAGATCTTTCATCTCAATCCCTGCCGCCTTTGCTTGCTGTGGAACGATGCTTGCCTGCGTCATGCCGGGCGTTGTGTTCACTTCGAGCAGGTTGATCTTTCCGTCATCTGTGACGATGTAGTCGGCCCTGATGATGCCTTTGCAACCGAGTATGTCATAGATTGCCGTTGTCAGCTGCTTGATGCGGCTTTCAAGGCTCTCGCTTATGCGGGCAGGCGTTATCTCTTCTGATTGCCCGGCGTATTTCGCCTCGTAGTCGAAGAACTCGTTCCGGGTGACAATCTCCGTTACGGGGAGAGCAGTTGCCTTGCCCCCTTTGCCCTTGTAGCACCCGCAAGTGAGTTCTCTGCCCGCAATGAACGCCTCGACGATTACCTCGTCGGACTCCTTGAACGCCTTGCGCATCGCAGAGCCTAACTCGCTATCTGTTTTGACTTTGGTAGTACCGAAGCTCGACCCGCCCAAGTTAGGCTTGACGAAGCAGGGAAGCCCTATGCGCTCGATGATTTCACCCTCCTCGACGCTTTGCCCTTTCCTGACGCATAGCGAGTCGGCAACCTTTATTCCGAAACCTTTGAGGTAGTGGTTGCACGCGAACTTGTTGTAGGTCAATGCGCTTGCAAGCACCCCGCAGCACGAGTAGGGGATTCCCGCCATTTCAAAATATCCTTGCAGCTCGCCGCTCTCGCCTGGCGTGCCGTGTATGGTTATGTAAGCGAAGTCGAAGTGGATTCTTTCGCCGCCAACCGTGAAGCTGAAATCGTTCTTGTCAATGGCGTGAAGCGCGCCGCCCTTGCCAACGGCGTGCCATTCGCCTTTATGCATCCTGACGATGCAGGCATCGTATTTGCTGCTGTCGATGCAGGCAAGGATATTACCGGCGCTTTCCATCGATATGGCTGCCTCCGACGTGTCTCCGCCCGCTACGATTGCAATGTTCCGTTTCATAT
>CAZWPW010000165.1:0-4049 GCA_964635525.1 uncultured Bacteroidaceae bacterium | reverse complement strand
CGGTGAAAAGAGGAGCTTCTCCTCTTTTCATCTTTATGGATGGTTCCGTAGCTCAGTGGATTAGAGCAACGCCCTTCTAAGGCGTGGGTCAAGCGTTCGAATCGCTTCGGAATCACTTAGTTGGCTGCGGCAGGCATTCGTCGCAGCTTTCTTTTTCCATCACTTTGCCTGTTTTGGCCAGCAATCCAAACCTCCGTTTGTATGATTGCAAGATAAGCAATATATTTGTGCAAATATTGCAAGTCATGACAGCCGACGACAAGACCGCTTTGGAAACATTCAAAGTCAGGTTCAGCGATTTTGCCAAGCAATATGACAAATTGCTGCATGATTTCGAAGTTTTCAGGAGCAAGGCGAGGGCTGACCTCATTGAGAAGGACAAAGAGATAGTTGAACTCTCTGCCAGGATAGAAGAGCTGGAAAAAAGATGCGACAAGCTGATGATAGCCCGCTCGCTGGCAGGGGATGGTGAGAAATCGGCAATCGCCAAGAGAAGGCTGGGAAGCATCGTGCGTGAAATAGACAGATGCATATCTTTGGTAAGCAAATAACAAAGGTATGGTTGATGATAAGCTGAAAATACGATTGGACTTGACTGGATGCAGCCTGCCACCTATAGAAGTAAACCGCGAGGATGAATACTATTACAGGTTAGCTGCCAAGGAAATACCGAAAGTCCTTGCTCGTTACAAGGAAGTTTACAACGAACTGACTGACAAGGAGCATTACTACATGGCGCTGATACACTTTGCGGCAAACATGTTTTGCCAAATCGACAGGAACGAGACAAAGCCGTTCATTGACGAAATGAACAAGGCCTCTTCCTTAATAGAGCAAAGGCTCAAGGCCGGCAAGTAGGAAAGGAGGGATAGAGAAAGAATAGGTTTGCGCACGACATGCCATGCGGCAATGGCATGAAGTGCGCTATTGTTTTTTAATATAATGTTTTACAAGCAACACTATGGATAATTGGATGTCTATACTATTACTTGTTGCAGGTTTCGCCATCGGGGGCATACTTACGTACGTGCTCATAAGATTGGGCTATGCAAACAAGTGCAACAACTTGATCAGGGACGCTGAAGCCGAGGCAGAAGTGATAAAGAAGAACAAGATGCTGGAGATCAAGGAGCAGTTCATCAACAAGAAAGCAGAATTCGAGAAAGAGATGACCTCGAGGAACCAAAAAATCCAGCAGGCGGAAAACCGCATCAAGCAAAAAGAGCTTTCCTTGGAGCAAAAGAATGAAGAGTTAGAAAAGCAAAAACTCGAAAATGAGGCAGAACGCGCCAACGTGGACGCGAGAATGAAATTCGTTGAAAAGAGGCAAGAGGAACTTGCCAAAATCCAGCAGGAACAAATCCGTAAACTTGAATCTATCTCAGGGCTGTCGGCTGACGAGGCAAAGGAACGCCTTGTCGATTCGCTTAAGGAGGATGCAAAAGTCCATGCCGCCTCCTACATCAACGAGATCATGGAGGAAGCCAAGCTGACTGCAACACGCGAGGCAAAGCGCATCATCATACAATCAATACAGCGCGTTGCAACCGAAACGGCCATTGAGAACTCTGTCACCGTCTTCCACATCGAAAGCGACGAGATCAAAGGGCGCATCATCGGGCGCGAAGGGCGCAACATAAGGGCGCTTGAGGCGGCAACCGGCGTTGAAATCATTGTCGACGACACGCCAGAAGCTATTGTCCTTTCGGCGTTCGACCCCGTCAGGAGGGAGATAGCGCGCTTGGCATTGCATCAACTCGTTGTCGATGGGCGCATCCACCCTGCCCGCATTGAGGAAGTGGTGGCAAAGGTCAAGAAGCAACTTGAGGAAGAAATCATTGAAGTGGGGAAACGCACAACAATAGACTTGGGAATACATGGCGTTCACCCTGAGCTGATCAGGATTATCGGAAAGATGAAATACCGTTCTTCCTACGGGCAGAACCTGCTGCAGCACGCCCGCGAGACGGCAAACCTTTGCGCTGTCATGGCTTCTGAACTCGGGCTCAACCCCAAGAAAGCCAAACGCGCCGGGCTGTTGCATGACATAGGCAAAGTGCCAGACGACGAGCCTGAATTGCCACATGCGCTGCTCGGTATGAAAATAGCAGAGAAGTACAAGGAAAAGGCCGACATCTGCAACGCTATTGGTGCGCACCACGATGAAATAGAAATGAACACCTTGCTTGCTCCCATAGTCCAGGTGTGCGATGCCATATCAGGCGCAAGGCCCGGGGCGCGGAGGGAGATAGTTGAGGCCTACATCAAACGCTTGAACGACCTCGAACAGCTTGCCCTTTCGTATCCTGGGGTCAACAAGACATACGCGATACAGGCCGGGCGCGAGCTGCGCGTCATCGTCGGCGCCGACAAGATTGACGACAAGCAAACAGAAAGCCTGTCATCGGAAATAGCAAAACGGATACAGGACGAGATGACGTATCCCGGACAAGTGAAGATAACCGTCATACGCGAGACAAGGGCGGTAAGTTTCGCCAAATGACGCAGGCGCGGCATCTGCAACAGAGGCTGTCCATAAACGATGTTTAGGACAGCCTCTATGCTTTCCCAGCATGGGCATTCTCTAATCGGTGCAAGTCCGTAACACGCCCGATAGAGACCTCTGCAAAACTCCCTTGTGATTTGTCATGGATTTGCATTTAAATCTATTGCTTTCCGACAAAATTGCTACTTTTACCCATAGTTGGATTATTTTATTTTGCAACAGAAATCTAACGAAAACGGGCTGGCCTCGCAAATGAAGTCAGCCCTAATTTTTATAACATTGAAAAGTTTTATCGGACAGTAATATAAGTTTTTATGGCACAATAGATTTGTATGCGAACTGCGTTTGCAGAAGTTCCCCAAAACCTTTTGAACCTGAGGTGTTGTTTGAGCCGCTTGAAGAATAGTTCCACACTCCATCCGTTCCGGTAAAGCGAAGAAATCAACTCGGCAGATGCCTCCATGTTGTTTGTCAAGAAGATATACCGAGTGTCGTCCTCCGGGTCTTCAATGATGAGTTTTCTAAGTTCCCCGGGATAGTCTTTACCAGTTGGTTGAATTGAATTATCAGAACATTTAAAATGAAAAAGTTGAGCATATGCTGGCATTTAGCAAATTAGTCGTGTCTAAACGACTAACTGCCAATACTCTGCACATGCACTTATCTGGGGATGTGCAGTGGGAATACCACGACTGCATGATGCTCGCAGACAAAGGTTATCTCAGTGCCGAAATCCGGCAGAACTTCTTCGATGCACAAACATCATTCTGGAAGTGCCTTGCTGGTTGAATCAAAGGAATTTGATGCCGCCAGCTTGGGTTTGCAGGAAATTCCGGAAAAGAATCGAAACACTTTTCACAACTCAACGACCAGTTCATGATGATATGAAACAACGCAAAGCAACCTGACGGGCTTTTTACCTTGTGAGCAGCTAAATCGCCGTCTTCAGTATGTCAATTTCGTCACCCATCGTGAAATACCCTTTAAATTAATTCAACCAACAGGTTCAGTAAAAGTGTTACAAACCTAGGTGATATGTCTATCCTGACAAGCCTTATGCTACCGTATCTTTGCATTGTAGAAAAGAAATAGAATAAAATGAGACCTCTGCAAAACCTGCCTCGATGCCGATGTGCGGCATGCGTTATCAGTCACTTATAGCGGAGGCAACTCTTTGGATAGCGAAATCCGTGCGTGGCTGGAAGAACACGGATTGATAAACAAATAAAAACAATAGTATATATGAAAAAGTTATTTTTAATCCCATTGATGATGCTGGTGACGCTGTCTTCACGTCGGCGTGCAGCGAGGATGACCTAATAGTAAACAGGCAGGAACAGGTCACCCCCGGAGAGGATGACGGGGAAGATAGCAATGAAGGAAGCGAAGGAAGTGGAAACAGCCTGCTGCAAGGAAAGGAAAGTATAAACGTAAGATTTGAAAAGACAATAATATAACGAATATGGCACGAAACATATTAACTATATTCCTCCTGTTCGGACTGCTGTCATGCAGTACGGCAGAGAGGAAGACGCATCAGTCC
>CAZWPW010000164.1:0-4056 GCA_964635525.1 uncultured Bacteroidaceae bacterium | reverse complement strand
TTCCTTTTTGGAAGAATCCGGCACTTTCGGTCAGTGATTCGCTTATTGTCTCGAAATAGAATGTTTTGTAGTCGGCATTGAGTATGTTGTCCATCCACAGCGTGAGCCTGAAGCCCCCTCTTGACACTCCGAAGTCAAGCCCGAGCGTGCCGTAGAAGTCTTGCGAGACATCGTTGGTTTCGGTGAAGTATATTTTCCCCTGCCCGTCGTATTTGACTCCGAACTCCACACGGTCGATGAATGAGCTTGCCCTGATGCAGTCAACTACATATCGCGCCTCGGCATGTAGCGTATGCGTCGGGACTAAGGGGATACGGTTTCCGTTGTAGCTTACATCTATCAATTCGCCGTTTTCATCCTCTTCGTTGGTGACATAGTTGGTGAACTTCGCATCTGTCAATCCGTAGCTTGCCGAGAGGAGCAGCGGCTTGATAGGACGAGCCCTGAAAGAGGCTTCAACGCCCGTGCTGCGGCTCTCGCCGGCATTGACGGTCATCCTGCCCAGACCGCTGTCGGAGAAGACCGTTATTTGCTGGTTAGTAGTTTGCATGTAGAATGCGGTAACGTCAATGCCAAGCCTGCCGTCGGCAAATTCGAGGTTCGTCCCTACTTCATAGTTCCAAGTCTGTTCGGGTTTGTAGAGTATGGTCTCTCTCAATTCTTCATCAGTATAACCATCTATTGCCCCCATAATCAAATCCTGTGCCAAGTCAGAGAACATCATGAAGTTGAAACCTCCCGAGCGGTATCCTTTGGTTGCCGATGCATATACGCTCCCCTGTTTGAAAGAGTAGCGGGCAGAGAATTTCGGCAGCACTTGGAGGTAGTCGTAACTGTCGCTGCCGCTGATTGCCCCCTTCATCTCATCCGAATATATATACTGGCCCATCATATATGCCTCGCCCACGAGCACAGCTTCTGTCGAATGTTTTATTTTCATGTTTTCATAGTCCAACCTCACCCCTACGGCTAACGACAGGCCGAAGTCGAAATTGTAGCTTGACTGGTGGTATATTGCAGCACCTGCCGACGGGGTGTCGTAATCGCCTGGCATTACCATTTCGTTGTCAGGCAGCACTACGGACACTGGCGAGCCGGCCATTGCCGCTGCTATTTGTTCCTCGATCATGTCAAGCATCCCCCGCCCGAACGTGAACGGGGTGTAGTTGTTGAGTTTCTGGTAATAGGCGAAAGCGCCCGTTGTCCATTGGTAGTTGCGCTTGTGGTTGCTGCGCGCAACGAGTTCCTCGCTCACGACGTTGGATTTCTGGTTCTGCTCAAGGATGAAGATTTCCCGCGTGCTGTAGTCGACATCCGACAACATCCAGTCCTTGAGGTATTGGTAGCCCGTCACGGAAGTAAACAGCACATCTCCCGTGTCATAACTGACCTTGGCAGAGGCGTTGAGCAGATCCCTTTGGTAATTGCCGAGGAAGTTGGACTCTATCTCCCCCACTTCGCCTGTCTCCTTGTCATACGGAGCGTAGGCGTATCCTCCCTCGTTGTTCCTGTCGTAGGAGACCGAGAAGTCCATGCTTAGCTTTGAATTGGGCTTGACGATAGCTCTTATGCGACCGCCTGCGTTGTTCATCCAATCGGTTTTTTTGTTCATGGCGACGTTTTCGAAGAAACCGCCCCGGTGCTTGTAGAAGCCTCCGGCCGAGAACGCGAACTTGTCGCTGATGCGGTGGTAGTGCGTCACCGACGCAGATGCCTGCCCGTAAGTGCCGCCGCTCAGCCGCAGGTCAGTGCCTTGGTAGTCGAACGGGGAACGGGTGCGTATGTTGATAAGCCCGCCCATCGTGTTGCGCCCGTAGAGCGTGCTTTGCGGGCCGCGCAGCACTTCAACGTTCTCTATGTCATAGAAGTTGAAACCGAACGATGTCTTCTCTATATATGGAACGTCATCGACATACAGCCCCACTGCCGGCGTGTTGGTCCTCGACCCGATGCCGCGTATGTATATCGCAGAGGTCAGGCGCGATCCATAGTCGGGGATGAAGAGGTTCGGTGCTATGCTGCTCAAGCCCTTCCAGTCAAGGACGCGGTTCTTCTCGAGCGCCCTCTTGCCCAATATCGTCGAGGCGACGGGGGAACGGCTTTGCGTGTAATTCTCTTTCGGAGAGGCGACAATTACAACCTCGTCAATGTAAATCGTACGCGTTGAATCCGTCTCAGCCGGGATTTCGTTCGCCTGCGATACAGTTGCGAACGCCAAGCAGCACACAAAAGCAGCGATGTTTCTTTTCATGCCCATCATATAAGTTGATTAATGTTTGACTGCAAAATTATCCCCGCCACAGGCTGCAAACAATCCTAAATAATGAGGATATTTTCTATCGGCATTTCCTAAATGTTCAAAGGCGGCAGGTTCATTTTGGGACATATCAATGGCTGCGGTTTCCCGCAACGTGCTTACTTTTGCGGAAAATGACGCCAGCGTGAGAAGAAACCGCCTTTATTCGGCTTTCGTGCATCTGCTGCGGCTCAAGCACAGCCGTGGCTTCGGCATACAATCGCCTTCGGCGTATGCGTTCTACCGCGACGTGGTGTTTGAGAGGCTACCCTACTATGCCTACTCCCGCCTCACGCAATTCATCGACCCACAACTCAGCGAGGCCTCATGCCGTTTGCTTTTCAGGATTGCCAACTTCGCATCGCCAACCACCGTCATTGACGTTTTTGCCCTATCGCCAGCTCCAGTTTGCCACATGGCAGCTGCCTCGTCGCGTTCGAAAGCCGTGCTGGTTTCGCCATCCGCAGGTTGCGGCCGGCAAGAGATAGCCTGCGCCATAGCAGAAGGTTTCGACATAGAAACAATGCCCGGAATAGATTCCGCCGCAGCCAGCCGACTATGCAGCGAGGGAAGCATCATGGCGCACATAAACGCCATAAATGACGCAGACAGCGTGCAAAGGATTGTCGGGACGCTCTTGCCGTTCATGCACGGCCAAAGCATATTGGTCGTTGACGGAATAAACCGCAGGCCCATAAAACACATCTGGCGCCAGGCCTGCCAAGCGCAGCATGCATCGGCGGCATTTGACTTGTTCGACATAGGGATACTCATGTTCGACGCCAACTGCAACAAGCGCTACTACAAACTCAACTATTGATACCATAAACACGAGCAGATATGAATACAAAAAAAAGCAACCTCTACACCAAAACAGGCGACAAAGGCACAACAAGCCTCGTCGGAGGCAAACGCGTTTCAAAAGCCGATGCCCGCGTTGAAGCCTACGGAACAGCCGACGAACTGAACTCATGCCTCGGGCTGCTGCGAGAAATAATTGCCGACGAAAACGACCGCCAATTCATACTCGCACAACAGCACAGGCTCTTCGTCCTCGGCAGCTACCTTGCCACTGACACCTCTGGCGAAAAACCCGGACTGATTATAAGCAAGAAATCATTGGAAGAAATGGAAAATGAAATCGACCGCATCGATGCCTTGTTGCCGGTGCTGCACGCCTTCGTCATACCCGGAGGTTGCAAGGCCGCCGCGCTATGCAACATCTGCCGCACCGTGTGCCGGCGCATGGAAAGGGCAATGGCACGCGTGGCAACCGAAAACGAAATTGACCCCATAGCGGCATCCTTTGCAAACCGGCTGTCGGACTATCTGTTTGTTTTGTCGCGGAAATTGAACAACGACCACGGGGCAAACGAGATTTTCTGGGATAAGAGTTGCCTCTAATCCTTTTTGTTATAAATTTGCGCAAATTTCAAGGCACGCATCTTAATTGATGCCACGGCAAGCCCATCAAAAACTTTGAACGTTATGTATTGGACATTAGAACTTGCTTCAAAACTTGAGGATGCACCATGGCCCGCAACGAAAGATGAATTGATTGACTACGCCATGCGCTCGGGTGCACCTTTGGAGGTTATCGAGAACTTGCAGGAGATGGAAGACGAAGGCGAGGTGTATGAAAGCATTGAAGATATCTGGCCGGACTACCCGTCAAAAGAAGATTTCTTCTTCAACGAGGACGAATACTAATGGCTTTCAAACAGGCTTAATAATCGAACACCAGCGCGGCAGACAATGGA
>CAZWPW010000163.1:0-4063 GCA_964635525.1 uncultured Bacteroidaceae bacterium | reverse complement strand
CTGGTGCAACAACCCGTACGGGGACACGGACGGGCAGCTCGGAATACTGCCAATCAGCTACGGCAAACGTATGAGCGAAAGCGAATTCGCCTACGACTACGAACAAGAGACCGAACAAATGACGGTCGACAACATCAACCTGCTGTATGTGGCATTGACGCGGGCCGAAAAGAACCTGGCCATCTTCACGCAAGCCAAAGCGAACACGGTGGGAGAGCTTATAGCAACGGCGCTGTGCTCTCCCGGACTCAACAGCATGGCAACATCGCAACTGCCATGCTTCGAAACGGGCAAACGCTCCTACCATAACCAAGGGACAAGCGGAGACGGCGACAACCCCTTGACACGGCAACCGGAAAGCATAACAACCAGCATGGAAGACAGGAGCGCGCGCGTCGAGTTCAGGCAAAGCAACAAATCGGCGAGGTTCATCACGCAAGGCGACGAGACGCGGCAAGAATATATCGACAAAGGCACAGTCATGCACCTGCTCTTCTCAAGGATAAGGACTGGCAGCGAAGAAGAAATTGATATGGCCATAAACACTATATGCCACGAAGGGCTTGTCGAAAACGAGAAACAGAAAAAAGGGCTCAAAGACTTCGCAGCGCGGCGCATAGCAAGCGTCAAGGAATACGGATGGTTCGGCAATGACAACGAAACACGGAACGAATGCAGCATAATCTGCAAGAACGACAAAGGACAACCGCAACAGTACCGGCCGGACAGGGTCGTCATCAAAGACGGCACGATAACGGTCATCGACTTCAAATTCGGCAAACAGCACGATGGGCACAAAGAGCAAGTCGAACGCTACAAGCAATTGCTGGCAAAGATATATGCAGGCAAGGCGATGCAAACGAAGGGTTTCCTGTGGTATGTATACCAAAACAACATAATTGAAGTCTGAATGGAAAAGTTCCTGCAAAAGGTTGCAAACGACTTGAAGAAGAGGCACGGGAGGGACCTCTCGCAAATAGCCGTGGTGTTCCCCAACAAGCGCGCTGCGCTGTTCTTCAACAAATATCTTGTCGAAGATGACGATACGCCAGTGTGGGCGCCCAAATATCTCACCATAAGCGAACTCTTCGCGCAAGCCAACCCAAGCGCGTCGATGCCCGACACGATAGAACTGGTTTGCCGCTTGTATAAAGCCTATTGCCACGTGGCAAACGAACGCAACAAGCACGCCGGCAATGGGAAACAAATTAGCATAGAACCTCTCGACTACTTTTACCAATGGGGGGAGATGCTGCTTTCTGACTTCGACGACATCGACAAGTGCATGATCGACGCCAAAGCGATATTCAAACATATCGACGACTGGAACAAGATGGAAGATGCCTCGTTCGTCGACGAGGAAATGGAAAAACGCATCAAGGATTTCTTCACGGGATTCTCAATCGACAAGATGACCAAGCTCAAAGAACGCTTCATCACGATGTGGGAAAACTTATACGACATATACCGAAAGTTCAACGACGACTTGGCCAGAGAACAACTATCCTACGAAGGGGCGCTATACCGGAAGACCGCCGAATCCAGATTAGTAAGCAATCTGCCATACAGCACTTTCGCTTTCATAGGGTTCAACGTGATAGACGAAGTGGAGAAAACGGTATTCCGCCAACTTGCTGACGACGGCAGGGCATTGTTCTATTGGGACTATGACGAGGAGTGGAAAGGAACGCAGGCTACGAAGTTCGTCAAAAGCAATATCGACGAGTTTGGAAACGCATTGCCGCAAGGGACAATCCAGGCAAGCAATTGCGGCGACATCAGCATAGTGTCGTCAAAAACCGGAAACCTGCAAGCCCAGTTCGCGCGTCAATGGGTCGCGGAAAACATAACCGACGACGAATGCGATACTGCGCTAATACTATGCGACGAGAAACAACTGCAGCAAGTGCTGCACTCAATGCCGGCCAACGTCAACTCGATGAACGTAACTATGGGATACCCGCTGAGCGAAACACCAGCAATGAGCTTCGTCAATTGCCTCACCGAATTGCAAGAAAGCTATGACCCGCACAAGAGATGCTTCTCGCACAAGCCGGCGTGCAAGCTGCTGAGGCATCCTTACACCGCAATGCTTTCACCCTCGGCAAACAAGATGCTTGGCGTCATCATGTCACAGAACCTGCTCTACCCCGCTGCAAACCTTTTTGATGCCAGCAACGGAATATCCGACGAGGCATTGCAAAGTCTCTTCGCACCCCAAACGGGCAACCTCGCATTCTGCTCGTACCTGAGCACGGCAATAGCAAACGTGGCGGTGAAAGCCAACGACGCAGGCAAGCAGGCAAATGATGAGCAAGACGCATCGTTCTCAAGCCAGCTATGCAATGAAAGCCTCTTCCAAGCCTATACCACGGCAACAAGGCTCGCAAACCTCGTCGAAAGCAACACGCTGCAAGTAAGCAGGCAAACATTGGCAAAGCTGATAACGAGGGTGATGCAAGGCAAAAGCATGCCATTCCACGGCGAACCGGCCGAAGGGCTGCAAGTAATGGGAATGCTGGAAACGAGAAACCTCGACTTCAAACATGTCATCATGCTTGACGTGAACGAAGGTATGCTGCCAAAAAACGACGACAAACCGTCATTCATCCCGCCAATACTGAGGCGGGCATACGGCATGACAACGCCGGAACGACGTGTGGCAGTATTTGCATACTACTTCTTCAGGCTCGCCAAAAGATGCCGGAAATTGTGTCTCGTTTACAACGACGAAGTAGAAAACGGCAAGAAAAACGAAATGTCAAGGTTTGCAATGCAGATATTAGCGACTATGCCAGCCGTAAAACGCTATGAACTCGTGCCAAACCTCAAGATAAGCAAAGCACCGGCCATTGCCGTCAAACGCGACAGCCTGACGCTCGAAAGGCTCAAACAACGTTTCAACAGCAACGCCAACGCAAGCGGAAACATAGCCGACTGGCTCAGCGCGTTTGCCGGAAATCCCGAAGCAACGAAAGGCAGTCTCAAAACAGAAAGCAATGCTAATGGAAACAGGAAGATACTATCACCGTCGGCAATAAACACATACCTCGACTGCCAATTGATGTTTTACTTCAAATACATAGCAGGACTCAAGCCAACAAACGAACTGTCAAACGACATCGATATGGCAATGTTCGGGACAATATTCCACGCCTCGGCAGAAGAAATATATGCACGACTGTCAAAAAGCAACAACTTCATCGACAAACAACGCCTCGACGAAGCAACAAGAAGCCTCCCCATTGACAGAATAGTCGACTTCCATTTCAGGAAACACTTCTTCAAGCACGCCGCAATAGTCAACCTGCAAAGCCATGAAGAAGAAACAGAAAAAGGAATACACAGCCAGCCCGCCGACTACAACGGACTGCAACTCGTCAACAAAGAGGTAATCACAAAACTGCTCGGCAAGTTGCTCGAAATAGACAAACACCTCGCCGGATTCAAATACATCGGCTCCGAAATAAACGTAGGACGAAACATGCAGCTCGGCCTCAACGACGGCAGCACAATAAACCTGACCATCGGGGGAACAATAGACCGCATGGATTTCATAGCCGCAAAACAACCAGAACAAGGCGGCACGATGCGCATCGTCGACTACAAGACAGGGGCAAGCGAAGCAAAAGCAAAAGACCTCGAATCGGTATTCGAGCCGTCGCCAAACAGGTCGGGATACCACTTGCAAACATTGCTATACGCATCAATAACCTGCGACATGACGCACGGCAAAATGGCAATAGAGCCATGCCTGCTCTACATACAGAAACAAAACAAGGACAAAACGCCAGCACTCAAAATAGGGCGCGAAGAGATAAACGACATCAGGCCAATAAAACATGTAGTCGACGAACGGATAGCCGGCGTGGTCAACGACATATTCAACGGAAAAGAAGACTTCACGCAAACCACCAACAACGACACTTGCAAGTTCTGCGACTTCAAAGCAATGTGCAGAAAATAAAACATTGCTGTCCGATAAAAATTTTTCGTGTTTATAAAATTAGAGGGTGACTCAAAAGAGATTTTGAAGTTGGCCTCTTGCTGTTTCTAAACAAAA
>CAZWPW010000162.1:0-4115 GCA_964635525.1 uncultured Bacteroidaceae bacterium | reverse complement strand
AGACAATGAAAAAGGGCGACCAGTTAGTCGTTACTGACTTTTGGGTCACCCTCTCGTGCTTTTTGGCCAAATGACCTGTTCAGCAACAATCATTTGAGCCGGAGGGAAACCTCGCATTAGCATCCTGCCCATACCTTTGCAGAGGTTTCGATATATGTGGATACTCATAGCCATAGCCTTGTCAATGGGCGCGCTCGTCCCCGTGCAGACAGCGGCAAACGCCCGCATGAGGGCGGCCGCAGGAACGGCCGTCGTCGTTACGCTCATATCATTCACGGTGTCCACGCTGTTGCTCGCAGCGATCTCGGCCGCAGCCGGAATACCCCTTGTCCCCTCGGCAGAGCAAGCCGCCAACGTGCCGTGGTGGGGATGGACGGGCGGCATACTGGCGCTTGCCACCATAACGGCAACCATCTGCCTGTTCCGTGAACTCGGCCAGTTGCAAACTGCAATACTCCCGCTGCTGGGGCAGTTGTCTTTCAGCCTTGTAATCGACCACTTCGGGTTGTTCGGCTCGGTGCGCATTCCGTTATCGGCAGCCAGGGCAGTAGCGGTGCTGCTGCTCATTGCCGGCGTGGCCTTGGTAGTCGTTGTCCCCAACCACGGGAAACGCAAAGCTGAAAAGTTCGCGCCAAGTGCCCGCCTCGTCTTTTGGCAACTCACAGGCATAGCCGCAGGATGCCTCATGGCATCAATAGGAGCTATTTACGGGGCATTAGGCACGCGCCTCGGCTCGGCAGTGCAGGCATCAACAGTGTCGTTCATCATCGCGACGCTTGCCATTGCAGCCGTATGCACCGCTACTGGCAAGATAGGGCGCGCACGGAAAGTATTTGCCAAGGGGCATCCCTTGTGGATGTGGCTTGGAGGCGCATGCGGAGCCGCCGCCGTTTTCGGAAATGCTTGGCTGATACCCCTCGTCGGGGCGGGAGCATTCTTCATGGCATATCTTCTCGGGCAGATGTCGCTAAGTCTCCTTATGGAATGGCGTGGATGGATGGGAGCCGACCGCAAGAATATTTCACTCTTGCAGCTCGCCGGTATAGCACTGATGCTGGCGGGAGTGGCAATGATACGCCTGAACTGAATGCTGTCTGCGAACAGCAATTGCGTATTATGGAAGAACAAAATGCAATGCCTTGGAACGCAACAAGCGGCCGCCTTTAACGTGCAGCCGCTTGTTTTGCCTTTGTGATCCGCTTGGGGCTCGAACCCAAGACCCCAACATTAAAAGTGTTGTGCTCTACCAACTGAGCTAGCGAATCTCCCGCCCGCAGGACTTTCCCGCGTTGCGGTTGCAAAGGTATAAATAAAAATCAAACTGCAAAGCATACCCAGCATATTTGGTTTTGCCCCGCCGTGCAAAATTCGGGATTGTTGGTTGTTTGTGGTTGATTATGCCTATCTTTGCTTGCCGTTTCAAGAGGCGGCGACATCTATCTAAGAACCATGCTTACACTCAAATTGATCAAGGAACGCCCCGAAGAGGTTGTCAAGGGGCTTGAGAAGAAACATTTCGAAGGCGCTGCCGATGCGGTTGCGCGTGTCATAGAGGTTGACAAGGCGCGCCGCGCGGCGCAGAACGAGCTCGACGGCAACCTTGCGAGGGTCAATGCCTTGTCGAAGTCTATAGGCGCGCTCATGAAGCAGGGCTTGCGCGAGGAGGCCGAGAGCGCCCGCGCCGAGGTGTCGGCTATCAAGGAGGCGAACAAGTCCCTTGAGGCGGCTATGTCCAAGGCGGAAGAAGATCTTTCGGCGTTGTTGTCTTCTATCCCCAACGTTCCTGACGATTCGGTGCCGGAGGGCGCGGGAGCAGATGACAACGTTATCGAGCGCCAGGGCGGGAATATTCCCGAGCTTGGCGAGAGCGCTTTGCCGCATTGGGATCTTGCGAAGAAATATGACCTCATAGATTTCGAGCTTGGCGTGAAGATAACGGGGGCCGGTTTCCCTGTATATAAGGGCAAGGGTGCGCGTCTGCAGCGTGCTTTGGTCAATTTCTTCCTTGACGAGGCGCGTGCTGCGGGTTATGTCGAGATAGAGCCTCCATACGTTGTCAATGCTGCTTCGGCTTACGGCACAGGGCAGCTTCCCGACAAGGAGGGGCAGATGTACCATGCCACTGACGACGACCTTTACCTTATTCCCACGGCCGAGGTCCCGGTAACGAACATCTACCGCGACGTTATCATCGACGAGAAGGATTTGCCGTTGCTCAATTGCGCTTATTCGGCATGTTTCCGCCGCGAGGCCGGCTCTTACGGCAAGGATGTGCGCGGATTGAACAGGCTGCACCAGTTCAACAAGGTCGAGATTGTGCGCATCGATACTCCCGCGCATTCCATGCGTTCGTTGGACGAGATGGTCGCCCATGTCGAGAGCCTCGTTTCGAAGTTGGAATTGCCTTACCGCATTGTCCGCCTTTGCGGTGGCGACATGAGTTTCACTTCCAGCCTTACGTTTGACTTCGAGACGTATTCGGCTGCCCAAGGCAGGTGGCTTGAGGTGAGTTCGGTTTCTAACTTCGGTTCTTACCAAGCCAACCGTCTGAAGTGCCGCTACCGCACTTCTGACCGCCGCATAGAGTTGTGCCACACGCTCAACGGTTCGGCTTTGGCCTTGCCGAGGATAGTTGCCACTCTGCTTGAGAACAACCAGACGGCCGATGGCATAAGGATTCCGCCGGTGCTTGTTCCTTATTGCGGGTTCGATGTGATTAGTTGATGCGGCGGGGCGTTATTTCATTCCCCTTGCTTTGTAGATCCGTTCTTTTGCTGCGTTTATCTGCTGCATTTTTTTCTCTGCAGCTTGGCGGACATCTTCTCCGAGCATTGACACTTTGTCGGGGTGGTGTTTGAGGGCTAACTTGCGGTATGCTGCCCTGACTTCGGCATCGGTTGCCTGCGGAGTTATTTCGAGCACTTTGTAGTCGTTGTCTATCGTTGCGTTGTCGCCGAGGTTCAGCATTGATTCCACGTCGGCTTTGCTTATTCTCAGGTAGGCGGTTATTTCGTTAAGCGCGTCGATTTCCTGTGGTGCTATTTTCCCGTCGGCTTTTATTATTTCAATGAGGAACTCGACGAGTTGGAGCCTTTCGCCGTAGTTGAGGTTGTCGGCTATTTGCGTTGCGCATGAGTGTATGGTGTTTTTGTATGCTCCTGGCCTGATGTTGTCCATCATCTTTTGCTGTTCGAAGAGCTTGAGTATTATTTCTTCTCCTTGCTCCTTTGCTGCTTGGCCGAAGTTGTTCCGTAGGAACCGTCTGACTTGCTCCATTTCGCTGTGCATTATCTTTCCGTCGGCCTTGATGATGTATGCTGCCAGCACGAGCATCGAGAACATGAAGCTGTTGCGTTTTTCCTGCTGCTTGTTGCTTGTTTTTGGGGATTTGTTGTTGTCGGTTATGTTCTCGAAGGCCTGCCCTATGGCATATCCTGCCAATGCTCCGAGCGGTCCCATTGACATGAACCCGATTATGCCTCCAATCCATTTCGCTGCTCCCATATTGTTTCTTGGTTGTTGTTGTTGGTGAGTGTTGTGTTGTTTGCAAAGATAGCCCTATGCGCGCATTGTTCAATTTTTTGTGCTTGTCATTTGCGCGTGAGGCGTTTGATGAATGGCAGTTCTGCCGCCGGCAAGTCGTGTTTGAGCGTGTATGCCGCGAAGATAGCCATTAGCAGCGTGCCTATTGCGAGGTCTGCCCAGAGCATCCCTGTGGCAGAAAGCATCTTTGCCGCGCACAGGACGGCTGCCAGCAGCGTGTAGCGTGCCATGCCGGGGAGGTCGTAGCTGATGGGGTATTTCTTCTGTCCCACGGCGTATGATAGCAGCATTATTGCCGCGTATCCGGCGAATGATGCCCAAGCGCATGCCACGTACCCGAACGTTGGCACGAAGGCTATGTTCAGCGTGAGTATTACGGCGAAGCCTATGAGCGAGAACCATGCTCCCCAATGCGTTTGGTCCGTCAGCTTGTACCAGAACGAGAGGTTGAAGTATATTCCTGCGAAAAGTTCCGCGCCCATTACTATAGGCACTACCCCGAGTCCTTCCCAGTAGTCAGGCGCTATGATGAATTTGATTATATCAAGGTAGCACACCACGGCGAGGAATGC
>CAZWPW010000161.1:0-4137 GCA_964635525.1 uncultured Bacteroidaceae bacterium | reverse complement strand
TTGCCGCAACTGCCTGCGCCCAGCCCCAAGGAGGAGCCAAGGAAAAAGAAGGGGCACAACAATCTGAAACAAAGGGAACAATCCATTTGACAAAAGAGGACTTCATAAGCAAGGTGTTCGACTTCGAGAACAACGAGGAGTGGAAGTACGAAGGCGACAGGCCCGCCATTGTCGATTTCTACGCCGATTGGTGCGGCCCGTGCAGGCTCATCGCCCCGGACCTTGAGGAGCTTGCCAAGGAATATGACGGCCGCATCTACATTTACAAGGTCGACACCGACAAGGAGGAGGAGCTTGCTGCCGCCTTCGGGATAAGGAGCATCCCGGCACTGTTGTTCATCCCCATGGACGAAAAGCCCCAGATGAGCGTGGGCGCGATGCCCAAGGAGGATTTGAAAGCGGCGATTGAGAGTGTCCTGCTGGGGGAAGAATGAGTGGCGGGCAAACGCAGTCTACTGCTTGCCGAATATTCTCACGAAACCGTCTTTTATTTCGATGATTCCCTCGTCGGACATGAATTGCATGGCGGCCGCGAACTTGTCAACGCCGTCGGCGAACTTCAATGACAGTTCGTTTATGGGTACTTCTCCCGTTGCTTCGATATAGCGCGATAGTTCCTCTACGGCGTTTGACAGTTCCCCATGCCGCATTGGTGTTGCGGTGCGTTGCAGGCATACGTCGCATGCCATGCAGTTCTTGGGGCTTTTCTCCCCGAAATATGCGAGCAGCATCCTGCTCCGGCAGGTGTGGTTGCTTGAGCAATAATCCAGCACAGCTTCGATCCTTTTCGCGAAACGTTCCTTTTTGTCCTTGTATATTTCATCGCCGAGCCTGATGCTCTCTTTTTCCAACCGGCGTGTGTTGTAGATGACGTATTGCGTTTTCTTGGCCGGGATGTAATGCAGTATGCGTAGCCTTGAGAGGTGCGCGAGCGTGTCGTATACGTCTCTTTGCGATATGTTGCAGCGTCTTGCGACGTGTTCTTCATCGATGCAGGCATACTCGACAAGCAGCCCGGTGTAGGTGCGTACTATGACGTCAAGCACTTCGCGTGCCGTAGTGTCGTTTGCTGTAAGTTTTTCTATCTCGTCCCACGTGGAGAGGATCTTTATTTTCGGCGGCACGTCCTGCTCTTCGGTATAGTCGATGTACCCAGCCAGTGCCAGCAGTTTCAGCGCGCTGTCAGCTATAACTGATGTGTGCTTGAACTTTTTCGAGAAGTCTGCTAAGTTGAAGTCCAGCACTACCCCGTTCCCGCTTCCCATTCCGATTTGGAAGTAATAGCTGAGTTCTTCATATACGCGCCTGACATAGTCAATCGGCGGGAATGCGTCGGTTAGCATTCGCCTCATTATGCGGTTGTCGGCAGCTTCGTTGTAGAGCATTACCGAATAGGCTTTGAGCCCGTCGCGCCCTGCCCTTCCTGCCTCTTGGAAATATGCTTCGAGCGATCCGGGCAGGTCGACATGCACCACGAGCCTGACATCGGGCTTGTCGATTCCCATTCCGAAGGCGTTAGTTGCAACCATGACGCGCACTGTGCCGTTCATCCAGCGTTGCTGTTTCTCGTCCTTTGCCTTGTCGGTCAAGCCGGCATGGTATATATCTGCTGTTATGCCTCTTTCGTTAAGGCTATCGGATAGTGTTTTACACTTTATCCTGCTTCTGACGTAGACTATTGCCGTGCCTTGCACCTTGCGCAAGATTCTTGTGAGTTCTTCTTCCTTGTTGTCTGTCCGCCTGACGATGTAGGCGAGGTTGTCGCGGTAGAAGCTCATCCTGACGACATTGGGCTTGTTGAAAAGCAGTTTGTCCTGTATGTCTGTGATTACGTCGGGCGTTGCCGTTGCGGTGAGCGCCAGCACCGGCACCCCGGGCAACAAGCGGCGCACTTCTGCAATCTTCAGGTACGATGGACGGAAGTCATAACCCCATTGCGAGATGCAATGCGCTTCGTCGACGGCAATCATTGAGACTTTCATCGACTTGAGCTTGGCTCTGAACAAGTCAGTAGCTATGCGTTCGGGGGATATGTAAAGGAACTTGTAGTTGCCGAAGATGCAGTTTTCCAAGGTTATGATTACCTCTTCGCGTGTCATTCCCGAATAGACTGCTGCCGCCTTTATGCCTTTGTCTTTGAGGTGCGCGACTTGGTCTTTCATCAAGGCTATGAGGGGTGTTATGACGAGGCAGATGCCTTGCATGGCCAATGCCGGCACTTGGAATGTCACTGACTTGCCCCCTCCGGTTGGCATGAGCCCGAGCGTGTCGTTGCCTTCGGCTATGCTGCATATTATTTGTTCTTGGATGCCACGGAAGGAGTCGTAGCCCCAATATTTCTTCAGGATTTCGAGGTAAGCCTGTTCAATCATGTCGATGGCTTGATTCCTTCTATCTGCAATTGCACTTCGCCCCGCTTGTGTGTATTTTCCTCGATGTAATAGCAGATGTCAAACGATCGCCTTGTCTTTATGTAGCGTACTTGTGAGCTTTGCCCAAAAGCTATGCCGTTGATGATCTTGTTTGATTTGTTGTCGACGAGTTCCATCTTGATGTGCTCCTGTTCGCGTCCTACGACTTTGCTTGTCCCGTAATCGTATACGTTTCGTGTCATGAACAGCGGCTTGGCATTGCATGGGCCGAATGGTGAGAACTTCTTCAGGTCCTTGTAGAGCTTCATCGTTATGTCTTTGAATTGCAGTTCGGCGTCGATGTTCAAGGACAAGTCCATTTGGTCTGGTTCGATGTGCGCTGCGACGTATTCTTCAAAACGCCTCATGAACTCTGGCACGTTCTCGAGGCGCATTGTCAATCCTGCGGCGTAGGTGTGTCCTCCGAAGTTTTCCAACAGGTCCTTGCAGTTGTCTATTGCCTTGTAGACATCGAATCCTGATACCGAGCGTGCCGAGCCTGTGGCGTATTCGTTGGTTTGCGTCAGCACTACTGCCGGGCGGTAATATATTTCCGTCAACCGTGAGGCTACGATTCCTATGACGCCTTTGTGCCATTCGGCGTTAAATAGTACGATTGTTTTTCGCTGTGAGAGGTCGGACAAGTTTTCGACTATGTTGTTGGCTTGCTCGGTCATGCTTTTGTCCAAATCCTTTCGCGTCTCGTTGTAGAGGTCTATTTGGTTTGCCTTTGCTATTGCGTCGCCATAGTTCTTTTCGGTCAGCAGTTCGACCGACTCCATTCCGTTCTGTATCCGTCCCGAGGCATTTATCCGTGGCCCTATTTTGAATATTATATCGTTGAAGGTCACTTCCTTGCCTGAAAGCCCGCATATCTCGATGATTGCTTTTAGGCCTATGCTCGGGTTGGCATTGAGCTGTCGCAGCCCATGGTATGCCATGACACGGTTCTCGCCCATTACCGGTACTATGTCGGCGGCAATGCTTACTGCCACGAGGTCGAGCATGTGCGTAAGCGAGCCTGTTGAGAGTCCGTTGTCTTTGGCAAAGGCTTGCATGAACTTGAAGCCCACTCCGCACCCCGACAAGTCAGAGCAGGGATAGGTTGAGTCTAACCGTTTTGGGTTGAGTATCGCCACGGCGCATGGCAGTACTTCGTCGGGGACGTGGTGGTCGCAGATGATGAAGTCTATGCCTTTTGACTTGGCGTATGCTATTTCGTTTACGGCCTTTATGCCGCAATCAAGCACTATTATCAACTTTACTCCCTGCGATACCGCATAGTCAATGCCTTTGATTGATACTCCATAGCCCTCGTCATAGCGGTCGGGGATGTAGTATTCTATGTTTGAATAGTAGTTCTGGAGGTATTTGTAAACGAGCGAGACTGCTGTTGTTCCATCCACGTCGTAATCCCCGTAAACCATGATTCGCTCTTTCCTTCCTATGGCAACGTTGAGGCGCTTTACGGCCTTGTCCATGTCCTCCATCATGAATGGGTCATGCAACTGCGACAGTTGCGGGCGGAAAAAACTTTTGGCGGCAGCGGCAGTGTCAATGCCGCGTTTCAACAAAAGGGATGCTAGAACAGGATGGATGTTCAGCTCTTTAGCCAGTTCCCTGCTTATTGAAGCCTGTTCGGGATCAAGAGGCTGATGAATCCATTTGCTATTCATATATTGATTTGTTTTTTCTTTCGTAATACCTTGTTTGCTAATGCTTTCAA
>CAZWPW010000160.1:0-4262 GCA_964635525.1 uncultured Bacteroidaceae bacterium | reverse complement strand
TTAGCAATAGCAATCGCCGGCGCAGCGGGCATAAGTGTTTCATTCGGCCTGTACATCATCCTGTCGTTGTTAATGTACTTTACATCCAAACATGTTACTGTTTAAGATTTTAGGCTCGTTTGTGTTCCTCGCAATCTTTTTGGTAATGGTTGCGCTGATAGCTATTAACCTTATTGTGAGGAAAGTCTTCAATTCAAGCGGAATGGGAAGTTCAATGAAAAAACGCGATAAGCAGTCCAAACCTGGTTTCAGGGAATCCGGCAGCGCAAGGAAAATCTTCAGCAAAGGCGATGGTGAATATGTTGATTTTGAGGAAATCAAGGACGATGGCAAATAAGCCTCCGCGCCTCAATCACCGCCGGCATTGGTGTTGATGGCTTTCCTCCTCTTGCCTTTGAAATAATCTTTCATGACCTTTGAGCACTCCTCAGCCATGACCCCTCCGACGGCCTCTGTCTTAGGGTGCAGCGCGCAAGGTGCAATATGCGAATAACCTTTCATGGGGTCGGCAGCACCATAGACCACGCGTTCTAATTGCGCCCAACCGATAGCGCCGGCGCACATGGCGCAAGGCTCGACGGTGACGTAAAGCGTGCAGCCGTGCAAGTACTTTCCCCCTATCCAGTTGCTTGCCGATGTGATAGCCAGCATTTCGGCATGCGCCGTGGCGTCATTCAATTGCTGCGTTTGGTTGTGCGCCCGGGCTATTATTTTCCCATTGCACACGACAACCGCCCCGACTGGCACTTCGTCCTCGCCGGCTGCTGCCATGGCCTCCTTTATTGCCATGCGCATGTAGTATGCGTCGTCGCCAAGCATGCCCATTACCTCCTCATCTCGTGCTCGCTGAACAAGGTCGGCGCGTTCGATTCAATCTTCGTGTACACGAACCACAACAGAGTTTCGCGCACCCATGCCGACTTGCTTTTTATCTTGTTCTTTTCGATGTAGTTGTAGATGATTTCGCGCTCCATGTCATTGAGAGTGCATGCGAGCCTGTAATTGCGTCGTCCCTTGCTTTCCTTGGCAGTCTTTTTCCTCATATCCATTATTCTGATAGACAAATATATGAACATTGCAACAATTTGGACAAGCATATCCATTCAAATCAATTGCAGGCCGTTACTCGTTGCTGCCTTGGGGGATAATTGGCGGCAAAAGGGCATTAGTTTCCTTATTAATTATATCTTTGTTTCGGAATTGGCGATGCAGCAAAACGATATGAGGAACTTTGGAGATTTCTGCGATGAACACACAGACTATGGCAAATCAAGGATAGCAATCCTTCCTGTGCCATACGACGGGACAAGCACTTGGATCAAAGGTGCTGACAAAGGCCCGCAGGCCTTGCTCGAAGCGTCACCCTACATGGAGTTCTACGACATTGAGACGCGTAGCGAGGTCTACCGCAAGGGGATAGCCACGCTTGCCCCGGTGACAGAAGGCTCAACGCCCGAAGACATGGCACGCGAGGTGGAGAGCCGCGTCGGGGGTATCATTGCCGACGGGAAATTCCCGGTAGTCATAGGCGGAGAACACTCTGTCAGCATAGGTGCTATCAGGGCAGCTGCCAAACATTATGGCGACTTGTCAGTGCTGCAATTGGATGCACACACCGACATGAGAGACAGCTATGAAGGCTCACCATATAACCATGCTTGCGCCATGGCAAGAGCCAAGGAGGTGGCGGACAGAATTATCCAAGTGGGAATAAGAAGCGTGGCTATGCCTGAGGAGGGGCATAACATCGTCGAGGACAATGTTTTCTACGCCCACGACATCAAGCGCAACCCATCGTGGATTGATGACGTGTGCGCGAAGTTGTCGGGCAATGTCTACGTGACGATTGACTTGGACGTATTCGATCCCTCCATCATGCCTTCGACAGGTACGCCGGAACCCGATGGGCTCAGCTACCGCGACGTGCTCAGTTTGCTTGGCGCGGTGGCGGACAAGCATAGGGTGGTGGCGTTCGACATAGTCGAGCTATGCCCGCATGAGTCGTACAAAGCCCCCGACTTCTTAGCGGCAAAGCTGCTGTACCAATTCCTTAGCCTTGTGTTTTTAGACAAATGAATGAGTTAGCGGGGTCCTCAATTCCGTACCCTGCAAATTGTATATATGCAACAACAATGTTTAAAGTCTTAATCGTAGGCGCTGGCGGGGTAGGAACTGTCGTTGCGCACAAGGTGGCCGGCAACCCTCTGTTCACCGACATCATGCTGGCAAGCCGCACCAAGTCGAAATGTGATGCAATAGCCCAAGCCGTTGGCGGGAACAGGATTGCCACGGCGCAAGTCGATGCCGACAACGTCGATGAATTGGTAGGGCTCATGTCAACTTTCAAGCCCGACATTGTAATAAACGTAGCCTTGCCGTACCAGGATTTGGCCATCATGGAAGCCTGCCTGCAATGCAACGCCAACTACTTGGACACGGCAAACTACGAACCAAAGGATGAAGCCCACTTCGAATACAGCTGGCAATGGGCTTACAATGACCGTTTCAAGGAGAAAGGGCTAACGGCAATACTCGGCTGCGGTTTTGACCCGGGGGTAACCTCCATCTTCACCGCGCACGCCGCCAAGCATCATTTTGACGAGATACACTATCTCGATATCGTTGATTGCAATGCCGGAAACCATGGCATGGCATTCGCCACAAATTTCAACCCGGAAATAAATATCCGTGAAGTAACGCAAAAAGGGAAATACTACGAAAACGGGAAATGGATAGAGACAGAGCCGCACGAAATACATCTTCCATTGAATTACCCTGAAATAGGCGAACGCGAATCATACCTCATATACCACGAAGAACTCGAATCATTGGTGAAGAACTTCCCGACGATAAAGCGTGCGCGCTTCTGGATGACGTTCGGTCAAGAGTATCTCACGCATCTGAGGGTTATACAAAACATCGGCATGGCAAGGATTGACCCGGTAATGTACAACGGGGTGGAAATAATCCCGATACAATTCCTCAAGGCGGTGCTGCCAGATCCTAAGTCGCTTGGGTCAAATTACCATGGGTTAACGTCGATAGGTTGCAGGATACGAGGCATCAAGGACGGCAAGGAACGGACATATTACATATATAACAATTGCGACCATGAAAAGGCCTACAACGAAACCGGAACACAGGCCGTAAGCTACACCACTGGCGTGCCTGCGGCATTAGGAGCGGCAATGTTGGCAAAAGGATTGTGGAAAGCGCCGGGCGTATTCAATGTGGAGCAATTCGACCCAGACCCGTTCTTGGCGGAATTGGCAGAGCAAGGGCTTCCGTGGATAGAGAAGTTTGACGTTGATTTGGAACTCTGATGCACGCAAAAGACGCAATCCTCAACTCGCGTGACTTCACGGCAATGCCTTCGCCCGCATATATTCTCGACACTGAACTGCTGGCGATGAACATGCAAGCCATTGACAAAGTCAGAAGCCAGACCAGTGCCGATGTAATAATCGCGCTGAAGGCAAACGCGATGTGGAGCATCTTCCCCGAAATCATGAAACATGCCGACGGGGCTTCGGCAAGCTCGCTTGCCGAAGCTCACCTTGTCAACGACAAGTTTGGTTTCAAGGCTCATACGTACGCTCCAGTATACAGGGATTGCGAGTTTGACGAATTGCTGTCATACACCGAATACATAACGTTCAACTCTTTAAGCCAATTCCAAAAGTTCGGGAAACGGGCGATATGCAAAGGCATATCGTGCGGGATAAGGATAAATCCAGAGTTCTCTACGGTGAAAACCAGTTTGTACAACCCGTGCAGCAGCGGCTCAAGGCTCGGAGTTGCCAGCAGTGGTTTGAAAGAATTGCCTGACGGAATCGAGGGGCTGCATTTCCATTCGTTGTGCGAATCTATGCCTGATGATCTGGATGCTACCCTCAAAGCGGTTGAAAAGAAGTTTGGCCGGTTTCTAAACCAAATAAAATGGCTGAACCTCGGCGGAGGGCATCTGGTGACGCACAAGGATTATGACCTCAACAGACTTGTAGGCATACTTAACTCATTCAATGAACGCTTCCCGCATCTGAAGTTGATTCTTGAACCCGGCAGCGCGTTCACGTGGGACACGGGATGCTTGGTCTCCACAGTAGAGGATATCGTTGTCAACGGAAACGTGAACACGCTAATGCTCGACGTTTCATTCGCCTGCCACATGCCTGACTGCCTTGAAATGCCTTACAAGCCTGTCATACTCGGGATGCACGACCCTATGCCAGGAGAGAAGAAATGGAGGATGGGAGGCAACA
>CAZWPW010000159.1:0-4267 GCA_964635525.1 uncultured Bacteroidaceae bacterium | reverse complement strand
TGTACAATTATTGATGTTTCATGATGAATAACTGTCGCATATATTTCTTTCTTCTGTTGCTGTTCCCTTTGCTTGCTTTTGCGCAAGACAGGTCTCGGGCGTTGGTCCATACGGTGGAGCGGGGAGAGACGTTGTATTCGATATCTAAGATGTACGGTGTCTCTGAATCCGAGATTATGGAACGCAACCGCAAGACAGATAACAAGGTATATTCCGGCGAGGTATTGTACATTCCCAATAAGGGAGTAGTGTACCACACCATAGTGCCGGGCGAGACGCTCTACCAACTGAGTGTTAAGTATGGTGTGTCGGTGGAGGATATATGCAAGAATAACCCCGGCCTTGACGTTGACAACTTCAAGGCCGGGCAGGTTATCGTAATTCCGGCTTCGGGCCGGGCAAGCACGGGTGTCTCGGCTTCTGCTTCGGACGACCCATTGCCCGCTGGCGGCAGTGCTAGGTATACAAGGGCACGTAGCGATGCCGTCAATGTTGTCTTGGCCATGCCTTTTACGATGGAGGGTGCCGAGCAGCAACGTATAGCGGAGTTTTACGAGGGTGTGTTATTAGGACTTAATGAATGCAAGCAGCAGGGCATTTCGGTGAACCTTGATGTTTACGACCTTAATGCCATGCCTGTGCATTACATGCTGTCGCGGCAGACGTTGCGTTATGCCGACTTGGTCATAGGCCCTTTCAAGCAGGAAGATATTCGTAGTATATCGGAGTTCTCGAAGAAGGAGGGCATTCCTTTCTTGGTTCCGTTCACTTCGGACGTCAATGATGTCTTTGGCAACCCTTTCCTGTTTCAGGTCAATACTCCGCAATCGTACTTGTATTCTGACGTGTATGCGAATTTTGTCGAGACCTTCAGGGGTGCCAACGTCATTGTCATTTCCGATGAGGGCAAGTATGACAAGAAGTCGTTCATTGACGGCTTGATGCATCAGCTGTCAATCAATGGCATCTCTGCCGTGACGTTGCCCAAGAGCATGCTGTATTCTTTGAGTGGGCTTTTGTCGGATACCAGGCCTAACGTTGTCGTGCCTGGCACGGGTGACCAGACATCGTTGTCGGAGATATTGCCTGCCCTTCAAACTGTGGTGAGGGGTAACAAGTTACTTGAGTTGCACCTTTTCGGTTATCCCGAATGGCAGACTTACACGAATGAGTTCATTTCAGCTTTTTACGAGCTGGACACCTATTTCTTCACGCCGTTCTATGCCAATCCCCTTTCCGAGGCTACGGCATTGTTCTCATCAAAGTACCACAGTTGGTACAAGAAGGACATGATGAACACTTATCCCAAGTACGGCATGCTTGGTTATGATTTGGTATCATATTTCTTGCCATACTTATGGAGGTACGGTGGCGACTTCTACTCGCATTTGAACACACTTCCTTTTGTTCCTGTGCAGACGGGCTTCAAGTTCGAAAGGGTTAACAATTGGGGTGGTTTTTTGAACCGTAAGGTCTTTTTCGTTCACTTTTCAAAGGATTACGGGCTGCATATTCTTGATTTCGAATGAACAGGGCATTAAGATCCATATTGCTGTCGTTGTTGCTGTATCTCGCAGCGTTTGCCAAGGTATACTCACAAGTCGGCGACCCTCTGCATGAACTGACGGTGGGCTTTAACGCTGGTGCCCTGTACAACTCAGTGTCGTTTTCCCCTCGCGTAGAAAAGACCAACTATTTCGCGTATTCTTTCGGCGCAACGGTGCGGTATATGTGCGAGAACTACATGGGGCTTGATTGCGGCTTGCAACTTGAAGTTTGCTATGCCAAAAAGGGATGGAACGAGGTGGCCGGCTATTCGCGTGACTTGAACTACATAGATATTCCCTTTTTGGCTCACTTGGCTTATGGCAAGAGGAAAGTGAAGGGTATTCTTAACGCCGGCCCAGAGTTTGGTTTCCTTATTTCGGAGCGTGAAAGGGGGCTTTTGACGACGAGCGTTAACGCCGGGCAGATGGCCGACAACAAGATTGACTACGGCATTTGCGGCGGGTTGGGCATGGAAGTGATTACCGCCATAGGCCATTTCATCATTGAGGGACGCTACTATTACGGTTTGTCGGACGTGTACAGCAATGGCAAGACCGACAATTATTCAAGGTCTGCCAACAACACTATATCAATAAAATTGACATATTTGTATGACCTATTAAAGTGAATTTGGAGTGCTGTGAAACAGATCTTTGATTTCATATACAAGAAAATCCTCGGATGGGGCTATGTCGTCACCGTTCCCGATTACGACAAGAGCGTCATTTGCGCTGCTCCCCACACGAGCAATTGGGACTTTGTCATAGGAAAGCTTTTTTATTCGGCAATAGGGCGCAAGACGCACTTCCTGATGAAAAGCGATTGGTTCTTCTTCCCACTGGGTCTTGTCTTCAAATGGATGGGCGGCATCCCCGTCAATAGAAACAAGCGCAATTCATTGGTAGAGCGCATGGTTGAACGCATAAACGCGGCGGCAAGGATGACGTTGGCGATTACCCCGGAAGGCACCCGTTCGCCTAACAGCGACTGGAAAAGAGGATTTTATTACATAGCCCATCAAGCGCGCATCCCGATAGTGTTGATAGGGATAGATTATGAGAAAAAGATGATATATGCCGAGAGGTCGTTTGTGCCTACGGGCAATGTAGAAAGCGACATCAACGAAATAAAAAATTATTTTGTCAAGTATAAGGGCAGGCGCCCGGAAAGGTATGCCGTATGAGCATGGAAGCAAAGGACAATTTATCGGTTGCCGCGCTTGAGCTTGATATTTGCCATGGCAGCAAGCAAGCGAACATAGAAAGCGTGTGGCGCATGGCAGGCGTGCTCGATGTTGAATGCGACATAGTGGTTTTGCCTGAGATGTTTGCCACGGGCTTTGTCTTCGACAGCGGTTTGGCCGAGGGCGATGACGGGCCGACGTTGGCTGCTGCCAAGGAGATTTCCTCCCGCTTCCAGGTAGCAGTTTGCGGCACGTTCTTGGCAAAGGATGGCGGCAACCTCTACAACCGGTGCTTTTTTGTTACCCCCTCGGGTGACTATTACAAATATGACAAGAGGCATTTGTTCTCTCTTGGAGGCGAAGACAGGCATCTGATGCCTGGCAATGCGCGGTGCGTTTTCAACTACTTGGGTTGGAACGTCTCGATGTTTGTCTGCTACGACCTGAGGTTTCCGAAATGGATGCGCAATGACGGCAATTGCTACGACTTGGCCTTGCTTCCGGCCAACTGGCCCGCCAAGCGTGACTATGCCTGGCGGCATTTGCAGATAGCAAGGGCCATAGAGAACCAAGCATACCTTGTCTCGTGCAACAGGACAGGCAAGGATTCATTTGGCGTAGAACATGCGGGCAACAGCATGGCATTGGATTATGCGGGTTGTAGCATAGGGCATTTGCAGCACGGCAATGCTGTGGTGTCGCAATTAAACAAGAGCAAACTGGATGCCTTCAGGGACAAATTCAAGTTCTGGATGGATGCAGATTAGTACACATTATATATAAAAAAGGGAAAGACATGAGAACCAATTTATCTTCGTTAATCTCGTTGAACAAAGTCTCAACAAGATTCTACAAGCCAATAAACGAATATGAGAGGGCTTTATTGACACGCTGCGAGCGGGTGCAGACCAATATAGTCGAATCGCAAACGGGCGGAGTGCAACAGATATGCGACGACATAGTTTCGCGTATGGCAGAGAAGCAAAAGAAGAATGAGAATTTCGTGCTAACAATGCCGGCAGGCATGTCTATGAAGCCTCTGTGTGATGAATTGATCAAGCGCCACATCTCTGGAGGGGTCAGTTTCAGGAATCTCGTGTTCTTCAACCAATACGAGCTTTTCCTTTACACGAATGATTACAAATATTGTTTCGAGAGCATCAAGTCAATGTTGCTTGACCACATCGACGTGCTTCCTGAAAACGTGCACTCTTTCCCCAACACCTTGTCGGTTGACGATGTCTACTCGGTGTGCGAACATTATGAGGATGCGATTGCCGATGCCGGCGGGCTTGACTATGCCATAACAGTGATAGGGAAAAACGGTAGCATAGGCTGCAATGAGCCAGGCACGTCATTTACCTCGGAGACAAGGATGATCCTGCTTGACGACAATTCGATATCTGACATGTCAAAGTCGTTTGGCAAGGTGGCAGGCTTGGCCAAGAGCGCGGTGACAATGGGAGTGAAGACCTTGCTTTCGGCCACAAAGATCGTAGCAGTGGCTTGGGGCGACTACACATGCGATATTCTCAG
>CAZWPW010000158.1:0-4277 GCA_964635525.1 uncultured Bacteroidaceae bacterium | reverse complement strand
AGAGTCCCTAACCGAACCCCACACATGCTGTATCGTTTTGATACGGAGTCGATCATGACTACGTTTTGTTCGATCCCTTTTAGGTTCATCACCGATATACACTTCGTTCCGTCATAACAAAATTCACGATATACCTCGTCGGCTATCAAGTAGAGATCGTGACGAAGTACGATGTCGCGAAGCTGAGTATACTCCTCTTCTGAATAGATATAACCTGTCGGGTTGTTCGGATTACAGATCAAAATTGCTTTTGTTCGCGGAGTGATCAGCCGTTCGAACTCTTCTATCGGGGGAAGTGCGAAATCATTTGCAATGGTTGATGAAATGGGTTTAATGTTGACACCGGCTTCCATGGCAAAACCATTATAATTGGCATAGAAAGGCTCCGGTACCAGCACTTCATCACCCGGATTCATACAAATGGTCATTGCCATGAAAATCGCTTCAGATCCACCGACTGTGACGACCATATCATCTGCGGTGACATCGATGTCAACGCTCGCGTAATATTTGACCAATTTGTTACGGTAACTTTTGTTGCCCGCGGAGTGACCGTAATCAAATACTTTATCGCTGACGTTCTTTACTGCGTCGATCGCAATCTGGGGCGTTTGTATGTCGGGTTGACCGATGTTCAAATGGTAAACATTAATGCCGCGACGTTTGGCTTGTTCGGCATACGGAACCAATTTGCGTATCGGGGAGGGGGGAAGGTAGATCCCCTTATCGGATAAATTAGGCATGAAAAAATAATTAAAACTCTGCAAAACTATAAATATATTTTTACACTACCTTTGTATCCGATGAAAATATTTGCTTTACCTGTCAAAACCGCGATTCAGATCGTTGTCTGTGGTATCGTTGTTGGGGCTCTGGTCGTCAGGGATTATCCGAAGGTCGGACTGTATTGGATCGTTTGTTGTATTGCGGCGTATCTCTTATTTGTCGCAAGAAGAAGGTGTGCTTTTTTGCTTAATCTGAAAAAAGACACCAAGGAGAAAAAGATTCTGGCATTCTCTTGGGTGGGGTTGCTGTGCGTTTGGACTGGAATGTTGTGGAGCGGAAATATTCGTTATTTTTTGCTTTTGCTCTTTCTGGCTCTGGATTATTGGTTTTATGACAAAAGAAATAGTGCAAAATAAATCACTGTAGTTCAATCTTATATGAGATTTGATTGAGAATTTTGTGTAAAAAGTTTGCAAGTGTTCACTTTTTAGTTACCTTTGCACCGCCGTTCGATTCGATGCGGCATAATGATGGCCCATTCGTCTATCGGTTAGGACGCAAGATTTTCATTCTTGAAAGAGGAGTTCGATTCTCCTATGGGCTACAAAGAAGTAACAAGGTAAAACGAAACACAAAGATTAGTCGAAGATGGCAAATCATAAATCAGCAATGAAACGGGCAAGGCAGGCAGAGAAACGCAGGCTGCACAACCGCTATTACTCAAAGACGATGCGTAACGCCGTGCGCAAGCTGCGTGCGACAACCGACAAAGCCGTTGCAATTGAAATGCTTCCAAAGGTGACTTCAATGCTTGACAGGTTGGCCAACAAGCGCATCATACACAAGAACAAAGCCATCAACCTCAAGTCGAAGCTGGCTTTGTATGTGAACAAGCTCTCCTGACAATTACTATTGATGCCTCGCGCTTTTTGACGAAAGCTGTTAGCTTGGCGTAATATCTACAACAGAATCCCTTGCAAGCCCGCAAGTTGGATTCTGTTTTTCCGCCCTTTAGCAAGGGCGTTTTTTAATGCCCTGGCATTTTCTACTGCCGTTCATTGCGTTTTGTGGCAAATAGAACAAAGTTCCATCAAAAAAGCATGCAAAAAACAGTTTGGCACATTATATTTGCCATATTATATGCCACTTCGCGTGGCACAGACTTATCGGTTGAATGAGCAAATTGTTTGTAGTCCCCACGCCGGTGGGAAACCTTGATGACATCACGTTGCGAGCGTTGAATGTCCTCAGGACTGCTGATTTGCTTCTTGCCGAGGATACGCGCACTACGGGCATCCTGCTCAAGCATTTCGGCATCACCGTGCCTATGCTAGCGCACCACAAGTTCAACGAGCATCAAACGGTGTTGTCAATAGCCAAGCGCATCAAGGCAGGTTCGACAGTGGCGTTAGTGAGCGATGCCGGCACGCCGTGCATCTCTGACCCGGGCTTCTTGCTGGTTCGTGAATGCGTGCGCGAGGGCATTGAAGTAGAGTGCTTGCCGGGGGCGACGGCTTTGATACCGGCATTGGTGGATTCGGCCTTTCCGTGCGAGCGTTTCGTCTTTGAAGGTTTCTTACCGCAGAAGAAAGGGAGGCAATCACGCATAAACGCCCTTGCCGACGAGGACAGGACGATGGTGTTCTATGAATCACCCTACCGTCTTGTGAAGACCTTGCAGCAATTCGCCGCCGCATTCGGCGGCCATCGCCGTTGTTCTGTCACACGCGAAATATCGAAGCTTCATGAGGAAACTGTACGTGGTACGTTGGCAGAGGTGGAGGCGCACTTTAACGAGACCGCTCCACGTGGCGAGATAGTCATAGTAATAGAAGGGCGCGGGCAAGCCGAGAAAGAGATGAAGAAAACCAAAGCAATAAATAACCAAGTAGAGGACAGATTATGAAACTATTAAATTCTTTGATGGTTGCGGCGTTGCTCTTCTCGTTGAGCGCATGTATCAATCAACCGCAACAAGGGCAAGCAGAAGCCGATTCGCTTAGGATGGAACTTAGAACCAAGCAGAAGGAAATGGATGAACTCTTGGCTACTATCAACATCGTGCAAGAAGGATTCAACCAAATCGATGAGGCTGAAGGACGCATCGACTTGGTAGTCAGTCACGAAGGGGTCAGGTCGGATACGATGAAGATTGAGGAGCAAATGAATTTCATCATCCGCAAAATGAGCGAAAACCGTGAAAAAATCGAAGAACTGACAAAGAAACTTAGTGAGAGCAACTATGTTTCGAACCAAACAAAGAAAACCGTAGAGCTGCTGACAAAGCAACTTGCCGAAAAAGAAGCCTCCCTTGTTGAGTTGAGAGAAGTGCTTGGGGCGAAAAACATCAAGATTGCCGAACTTGACGACCTTGTAGCCAGCATGTCAGAGCGTGTGGCTGCCCTGGAGGACGAAAACGCACTGCAAGGCCAGGTGCTTGATTTGCAAGACAAGATCATAAACCAAGCGTGGTACGTCTTCGGGACAAAACGGGAATTGCGCGACCGCAAAATACTTAGTGACGGCGAGGTGCTGCAAAACGACAGCTTCGACAAAAGCTATTTCACTGAAGTCGACATCAGGGACTTCACCGAGCTGCCGCTTTATTCGAAACGTGCCAAGATAGAAACGACGCACCCGGCAAACACCTATCAACTCGCTAAGGACAGCAAGGGACAATATGTCTTGAAGATAACCGACCCGGTAAAGTTCTGGGAGGTTTCGCGCTATCTCGTCATAGTAGTGAAATGACGTGCTGGCAGTTTGCAAATAACGTGTCCAAAGGCAAGCCGGCAACGTGGCTTGCCTTTGGATTTTCTTGACCCTATCGTAATGAAACGCTACCGGACTTTGTTTTTCGACCTTGACGATACTCTGTGGGATTTTTCCGGCAATTCGTACAAGGTCTATTCCATGCTGTTTGACGAGTTAGGCTATCCAGCCTATTTCGAGTCGTTCGAGGAGTTTTTCCAGCTCTATGAACAACGTAATGTCGAGTTGTGGGATGATTATCTAAGAGGGTTAATCAGCAAGGACGAATTGAACGTGCAGCGTTATGCCTATCCATTCAAACGCAAGGGCATAGATGGTTGCGATGAGCTTGCCATGACGTTCATGCGCAGGTCAATGGAGATGATGCCAACGATGCCCGGCGTTGTCGAGGGAGCACACGAGGTGCTTGACGAGTTGTCGGGGAGATACCGCCTCTTCATCCTGTCAAACGGCTTCAGGGAATTGCAGTCGGCCAAGATGCAAACGTCGGGGTTGGCAAAATATTTCGAGAAAATCGTTTTGTCCGAGGATATCATGGTACATAAGCCGAATCCTGCCATATTCAATTTCGCGCTTTCTGCCACACAATCGTTTGCCGAAACCTCGCTGATGATAGGTGACAACCTTGAAACCGACATCAAAGGAGCAGCCTCGGCTGCCATTGACCAAGTGTGGCTCAACCCAAAAGGGAACGGAAGCGGCGTTTACAAGCCTACATATACTATCACAAGGCTTGCAGAACTGTTAGATTTCTTATGATTTGGGTGTGTTTATTAAAT
>CAZWPW010000157.1:0-4289 GCA_964635525.1 uncultured Bacteroidaceae bacterium | reverse complement strand
TCGCATTGCCCGGATTGTCGAAACGAGCAACGCTGAAAGCCCCACGCCGATGTATATATAGACCCAAAGGAGCGACATAGAAATGCCAGAATCCTTTGAGGACGTATATAATACATCCCAAGGGGCGTTCCCGTTGCTTTGTTTTTGACAATCCGTAGAGATTGCGAAGTTCTAACACGTCAAAACCAAAGCGTACAGTTACGCCTTATGTATATATGTGTCCGCCCAACCTCTGCCCAACAGGGCTTCCAGCACCGGATACGGACATTGCAAATTTAATATTTTTCTTGTAATGCCCTTAATAGTAAATAACAAATAGTAAGTTTGCTAGTAGGCATTCTGTTGCTAGAATAGTTTTGCAGGGGGTTCAGCATGACGGCGCGCTTTGCATGCAGTGTTTTCCGGTATTTCCCGGTGCGCTGGCTGGCGGTTTGCCGTGCGGAGTTGCATCGCGGCTGCCTTGTTTTCGGCCTCCGGTTGGCCGCAATGCTGCTGCTGTTTCGGCCATAATTGCCGGAATAATGCCCGAAATGCCATTTTTGCATGCCGGCGGGGGTGCATGAATGCCATTCTTTTGTATATTTGCGCAATATGCGCAGCCGTTGCGGGTTTCGCACCCTTTATATATTAGTATGAGGAAAACTAAAGAAGCTCTTCTGGTTTTGGCCGCAAACGCCGCTTTGGATGCCGGCAAGGCAATAATGGAAGTTTACGGCGGCCCCGATTCCGGTTTCCAAATCGAAGCAAAGTCCGATGATTCGCCTCTGACGCTGGCCGACAAAAAGTCTAATGACGTGCTGCTCGGGCAGCTCGCCGGCACAGGCATCCCCGTGCTCAGCGAGGAGAGTGTCGCCTTGCCATACTCGTCGCGCAAGCAGTGGGGCAGCTTGTGGGTAGTCGATCCCCTTGACGGGACAAAGGAGTTTATCAAGCGCAACGGCGAGTTCACCGTCAATGTCGCTTTGGTCGAGGGCGGCTCTGCCGTCCTTGGTGTCATCTACGCCCCTGTCGCTGGCGAGCTGTATTGGGGCCTGAAGGATTCCGGTTCGGGCAAAGCCGTTTGCAGCGTCCCGGCATCTCCTTTTCCCGATTACTCCTCTTTGGTTGCTTCAAGCATGCCATTGCCCTTGTCAAGCACCGGTGAGATGCCTGTGGTGGTGGCATCGCGTTCGCATCTTAACTCCGCGACAGAGGAATTCATCGCTTCGTTGAGGCAACGGCACGGCGACGTGGAGCTTGTTTCCAAGGGCAGTTCTCTTAAATTTTGCCTTGTGGCGGAGGGCAGCGCCGATGTTTATCCCCGTTTCGCCCCCACTATGGAGTGGGACACGGCGGCGGGGCAGGCCATTGCCGAGGCTGCCGGCTGCCGCGTGGTTCTGCCTGGTGGCGATGAGCCTTTGGCATACAACAAGGAGAACCTGCTTAACCCTTGGTTCGTGGCATATAACCCAAAAATGAAATGAAATGACGTTCGAAATCATATTCGTGCTGCTCGGGCTTGCCGGGATGATTACCGCCCTGATAATGGACAAGATGCGCCCCGGCATAGTTCTTTTGTCGGTTGTCATGCTGTTCATGGTTGGCGGCATCCTCTCGCCGGACGAGGTGCTTGCGGGCTTCAGCAACAAGGGCATGATAACGGTTGCCTTGCTGTTCCTCGTGAGTGAGGGCATCAGGCAGAGCGGCGCTCTTTCGGCCGTGATAAAGAAACTTCTGCCGCACGGCAAAACGACGGTTCGCAAGACCCAGCTTCGCATGTTGCCAGTGATAAGTTTCATTTCCGCTTTCCTTAACAACACTCCCGTGGTAGTAATATTCGCTCCAATACTAAAGAACTGGGCGAAGAAGGTCGGGTTGCCGTCGACGAAGTTCCTCATCCCCTTGTCATACGCCACTATACTCGGCGGCATGTGCACTCTCATAGGCACGTCGACGAACCTTGTGGTGCATGGCATGATCCTTGGCGCGGCTGACAGCTTGGCTGCGTCGAATTATCCCGAAGCGTTCACCGGTTTGTCGATGTTCGAATTGACCAAGGTCGGCGTTCCCGTGGCCATTGTCGGCATCACCTACATGCTGCTGGCTTCGAACAGGCTTCTGCCTGACGAGCGCAAGGCTTCGCATGATGCTGATTCAGGCGGCGACGAAGCCGATGAGGAGCTTAGCCACACGGTTGAGGTTGTCTTGTCCTCGCGTTTCCCCGGGTTGAACCGCAAGTTAGGCACATTTGACTTCAAGCGCCACTACGGAGCCGAGGTTAAGGAGGTCAGGCACGGCGGTGACTCGGTGACGGCGGGTTTGGGCGACGTTGTGCTTCGAGAGGGCGACACGCTGGTGCTGCTTACAGATGAATCGTTCATCCCCACGTGGAAGGATTCGTCGGTTTTCTCGGTCATAGCAAACGGCAACGATGTTGACGAGGGGCGCGTCCCGAAGTGGAAGAAATGGTTTGCCCTGTCGCTTTTGGCAATGATGATCGTAGGAGCCACCGTTGGCGAGCTTCCCGTGGTTGCCGAGGCTTTCCCGAATGCCAACTTTGACATGTTCTTTTTCGTCATGGTAGTGTCGGTTGCCATGGCATGGTTCAAGCTGTTCCCGGCAAAGAAATACACCAAATACATATCCTGGGACGTGCTGATAACGATAGCTTGCGCCTTTGCCATAAGCAAGGCGATGGAGAACTCGGGCTTTGCGGGACTTGTTGCCGAGCTCATCATCAACTCCACCAATGCGCTTGGTGTCTGGGGCACGCTTGCCGTGATGTTCATAATAACGATGCTTTTCACCGAGTTGCTGACTAACAACGCGGCGGCGGCATTGGCTTTTCCTCTGGCTTTGGAGATTTCGTCGCAGTTAGGCGTCAACCCTATGCCGTTCTTCGTGGTGATTTGCATCGCTGCCTCGTCGAGTTTCTCCACGCCCATAGGTTACCAGACCAACCTTATTGTGCAGGGATTCGGCAATTACAAGTTCACCGACTATGTCAAATTCGGTTTCCCGTTGAATATCTTGACGTTCCTGGTCACGATTCTTCTGGTTCCTTTGTTCTGGAGTTTTTGAGGAGGCGTTTGGAGCGGCAAACAGTTATTATATAAATGGATAAAGACAAGAACATATACCCAGTTTTCGACCGCATGCTAACCAGGGCCGACAAGGAAGCGCTCTTAGGCCAGCGCGGGCTAATGATTTGGTTCACCGGCCTGTCGGGTTCAGGCAAGAGCACTGTAGCCATAGCCCTTGAGCGTGAGTTGCACGGCATGGGCATCGTGTGCCGCATCCTTGACGGCGACAATGTCAGGACCGGCATAAGCAACAACTTGGGTTTCGACGAGGACAGCCGTGTTGAGAATATCAGGAGGATAGCTGAAGTATCGAAGTTGTTCGTCGACACGGGGATAGTCACCATAGCGGCATTCATCAGCCCCAGCAACGCTTTGCGCGAAATGGCAGCCTCGATAATAGGGAAGGGGGATTTCGTCGAGATATATGTCGACACCCCGTTGGCCGTTTGCGAGCAGAGGGATGTCAAGGGTCTCTACAAGCGCGCAAGGGCAGGTGAGTTAAAGGACTTCACAGGCGTATCGGCAAAATTCGAAGCCCCGGAGAACCCGGCCTTGCGTCTTGATACGTCAAAGCTGGCGGTAGACGAGTCGGTGGCCAAGGTGCTGGAGCTGGTTCTGCCCATGATAAACAAAAGAAAATAAAATCAAGAGATATTATGTTACCAGATTTCAATTTAAGCCACTTGAAGCAGCTTGAGGCTGAGTCAATCCACATTATAAGGGAGGTGGCGTCGGAATTTGAAAACCCGGTGATGCTCTATTCCATCGGCAAGGACTCCTCTGCCATGGTGCGCCTTGCTGAAAAGGCGTTCTATCCGGGCAAGGTTCCGTTCCCGCTCATGCACATTGATTCGAAGTGGAAGTTCAAGGAAATGATCCAGTTCAGGGACGAATACGCCAAGAAGCACGGTTGGAATCTGATTGTCGAGGCCAACATGCAAGCTTTCAATGAAGGCGTCGGCCCTTTCACCCACGGCAGCAAAGTGCACACTGACCTGATGAAGACCCAGGCTTTGTTGCAGGCGTTGGACAAACACAAGTTCGATGCCGCCTTCGGGGGTGCGCGCCGTGACGAGGAAAAGTCGAGGGCTAAGGAAAGGATATTCTCCTTCCGTGACAAGTTCCACCAGTGGGATCCAAAGAACCAGCGGCCGGAGTTGTGGGACATATACAACACTAGGGTGCAGAAGGGCGAAAGTATCCGCGTCTTTCCCCTGTCGAACTGGA
>CAZWPW010000156.1:0-4351 GCA_964635525.1 uncultured Bacteroidaceae bacterium | reverse complement strand
AAGCAATGGAAAACCGCTCCGCACGGCAAACGGGATACCCTTGGGCACGACCCAGCCTCATTACGTACGTGATGAGGCATTATTTGAGGCCTATGCAAAACGTCCTTGCGTTTTTGTTTTCGGGGGCTCGTTTTATCAGCGTCATTTCAACAACCGGTACAAATCATATTTTGTGAATACAGCATCAATCTGCTTGTCGTTCAATCTATTTCCATCTACGTTCACCTGACACAACCCGATATCCTGCACGGACTCGTTTAGCATATAATCTTCCCCTCCTTGGTTATGCGTGTATACTTTTCTTGACAGGATCCCCTTTTTCATAGCCATAGCCTTGAACCAGACATCATCCGCGTATTTGCATATATCTAAAAAAACAGATTCATTAAAGACTTCATCATCTAAGGCATGCGGGGGATACAAAACCCCTCCTACTCCGGTCGGGAAATTCCAAATACTGGCTTCTGTGCTTGCATGATTCCATTTCCACTTCGTGTAGGGCAATAATTTCCCTTTACCGTCCGGCTGCATGAGATGTAAACGGTTGCAATAAATATATGAAGGATTGTTTTGGTAAGCCACGATCAGCTTTTCCAACACATCGAACTCATAAACAAGGTCATCGTCGATTGTTATGATGGCGTCATCAGGAAACTTTTTCAAAGCAGGAACCAGCTTGGTGTAGGAACAGATGTCCTTGCAATACCCAATTTCCAAGCCTCTTTTCTGCAGAAGCTGCAAGGCAACCGGCAACGGATGTTTTTCGAAACTATGATCCAGCCATAGGACAATCCGATTGGCTTTCATGGTCTGTTCCATTATGGACTCAATGGCCAAGTGCACATCGTAAATCCTTTTACTATGAGTTGTCAGTGAAACGATTACATCGTGGCCACAATATTTTTCGTCGCTGACACCTGGCTCACGGCTGTGCAGGATGTTTTCTTCCAGCAGATACTTTCTCTGGTTGTACAGAACCTGGCGTAGCAGCCTGTTGTTGTCCGCTATCATGTCTGGACTTCGCTTAATTTTGGAAAGGATTGTTTTATGCTTTTTCATCAGTAATGTACACTAAACATTTACTTTATGTCAAAAGTAAACAAATTCGGGCGGGATGCAAAGTTTACTTGGGTAGGATGTAAAGTTTCCTCGGGTGGGATGTAATCTTTATTTTCACCTTAAAAATATATATTTTTAAGGTGAAAATAAATAATCTTACGGTAAAAACAAGTAGACTTAACCTAAAAATAAAGATTTCTTCCTGCCCAGCACTGCGTGGTATGCTCATCTGGTTACCATGCTACGCAGTGCGGGGCTGCATGCTGCCTTGACGGGTTTTGGCCTGTTTGTCAATTATTTTGATTGGTTTCGTGCAATGGTTTCGGCGGCGTGTTTTCGTGTTATTGGATGCCTTTTTCCCTTAAGTGGAGCTGCCATTTCCATGCCGACATTAGTGTGTCTTCGACTGGTGTCGTTGCTTTCCAGCCGAGTTCTTTGTTTGCTTTTTGCGGGTCGGCCCATACTTTTTCAATGTCTCCCGGCCTGCGCCCGGTTATTTCGTAGTTGAGTTCCACTCCTGTCGTTTGTTGGAAAATTTCAACCAGTTCGAGTACTGACAATCCCCGTCCTGTTCCTATATTGAAAACTTCCACCTTTTCTTGCTGCCTGCAAGCGAGAATCCTTTCTATTGCCACCACGTGCGCTTTGGCGAGGTCGACGACGTTAATGTAATCCCTTATGCACGAGCCGTCTGGGGTATTGTAGTCGTTTCCGAACACTTTGAGGCTTTGCCTTATTCCTATTGCTGTTTGCGTGATGAATGGCACGAGGTTTTGCGGCACCCCGTTAGGAAGTTCGCCAAGAAGGGCCGAGGGATGCGCTCCTATGGGGTTGAAATACCTGAGGAGTATTGCTGCGAAGTTGTCCTGTGTCTTGGCATAGTCGGCTATTATTTCCTCGTTTATCTGTTTTGTGTTGCCGTAGGGCGATGTTGCGGGTTTGGTCGGCGCGTCTTCAGTCACGGGGAGTTTGTCGGGTTCGCCGTAGACTGTGCATGACGATGAGAAGACGAGGCCTTTGACGTTATGCTCCTGCATGAGTTCGAGCAGGTTGAGCAGCGACACTATGTTGTTGCGGTAGTAGAGGAGCGGCTTTTGCACTGACTCGCCGACGGCTTTGCTTGCCGCGAAATGTATGATTGCTTTGATGCCCGGGTACTTGGTGAACACTGCCTCCATTGCTGCGCGGTCGGTGCAATCGGCTTTTTCGAAGTAAGGTTTTTTCGATGTTACCGCCTCTATGCTTCCGAGCACTTCCGGCCTTGAATTGCTGAGGTTGTCAACTATTACGACATCGTAGCCGCTTTGTTGCAGTTCCACGGCTGTGTGCGAGCCTATGTATCCTAATCCTCCTGTGACGAGAATCCTTTCCGGTTTCGTTGCTTCATTTGTCATATTTGTGCATTTCTTGCGGTGAGAAGAAGTGGTTCAGCGGCCCGTTTCCCTTTCCTGTTTCCACGTCTTGCGCTGCAAAGATAGCTTTTTTGACGTATTGCACGGCATTTTCTACGGCTTTAGTCAGTGTTTGCCCTTTGGCTATGTATGCTGCTATTGCCGACGAGAGCGTGCACCCCGTTCCGTGGAGGTTTTTAGTGTCGGCCTTTTCGCATACCAGGATGCGCGGTGCGAGGCCTTTCATGGCGAGCACGTCGGCCGTGCGAGTGCCTGGGAGGTGTCCTCCTTTGATTAGTACGTTCTGGCATCCGTTTTCTATCATTATCTGCGCTGCCTCGAGCATATCTTCGACAGTATTGATGTGTTTGCCAGTGAGGAATGCTGCTTCATCGATGTTCGGTGTCACGAGCAATGAGCGGCGCATGAGTTCGCCAAGCGCTTTGCTGGCGTTTCCTGTGAGCATCTGTTTCCCTGATGTTGATTTCAGCACCGGGTCGAGTACCACTGGCACGTCCGGGACGTTCTCGGCGAGGTGCCGGGCTATTGTCAGGGCGTTTTGCTCGCTTCCCGTCATTCCTATTTTTATTGCATGCAGTTCGAAGTCGCTGCATACGGCATCGAGTTGTTCTTTCAGGAAGTAGGAGTCGACGTTTTGCACCGCCCTTACCCCTTGGGTGTTTTGGGCTGTGAGAGCAGTTATTGCGGTGACGGCGTATATTCCGAGCGACGATAGCGTTTTGATATCGGCCTGTATGCCTGCTCCTGCTCCGGTGTCGGAGCCTGCTATGGCGAGTACTACTTTGAAGCGTTTGTTTGGCATGCTGGTAGTGTTGCGGACAGCCGTGCTTTCGATGTTGCGCGGCGCGGTTTCAATCGTTAGCTTTGTGGACTGTCAGTTGCGGGAATGGGAATGATATGTTCTTTTCGTTGAACCTTGCGTAGATGTTTTTGTTCATGTCGTAATAGACGTTCCAATAGTCATTGTTCTTGACCCAGGCCTTGAGTGCTATGTTGACGCTGCTTTCGGCGAGTTCGTTGAGGACGATGGTCGGTTCGGGCGTTTTGAGTATCCGTTTGTCGCTGTCGACGAGCGCCTTTATTTCGTTTTTGGCATATTCGAAATCCGTTCCGTACTCTACGGTAAAGACGAAGTCGACGCGCCGTTTTTCCATTTTGCTGTAGTTTGTTATTGTACCGCTGCTTATCGATCCGTTTGGTATGTACACGGCTTTGTTGTCGGAGGTCAGGATGACGGTGTTGAGTATTTGTATCTCCTTGACCGTCCCGCTTGTTCCTTGCGCTTCGATGTAGTCGCCTACTTTGTATGGTTTGATGACGAGGAGGATGAGTCCTCCTGCGAAGTTTTGCAGGTTTCCCGACAATGCTGCCCCGATTGCTATGCCTGCCGAGGCTATTAGTGCTGCGAACGATGTTGTGTTAACGCCCAATGCTCCTATTACCGATATTATGAGGAGCGTTGTTAGCGTGACGTTTGCCATGCTGAAGAGGAAAGTCTTTACTCCTTCGTCGATTTTTTTCCTTGCCATTAGTTTTCGCAGGAGCCTGTCGGCAAGTTTGATAATCACTTTGCCGGCAATGATTATTATAGCCGCTATGATGATTTTTTCTCCGGCGTGTATTGCGAAATCGGCTAATTTGGTTACTATCATCGACAGGGTGTCGGCTACTTCAGCTTCTGTTCCCATGTTTTCTACCTGTTTTGTGGTTTTGGTTGATAAATATAATGAAAATCTTTTTGGCTGCGGCTGTTCGTTTGTCTTGTCCGGGTAGCGTGTTTGGCGGGTTATAGCATAAGAAAAGGCTGTTTTTGACAGCCTTTCTTTTGAGCGGAAAACGAGACTCGAACTCGCGACCCCAACCTTGGCAAGGTTGTGCTC
>CAZWPW010000155.1:0-4373 GCA_964635525.1 uncultured Bacteroidaceae bacterium | reverse complement strand
GGCGCATCAACCAACGTTGGTTGTGGAATTTGCGGACTGACTTTGCTGAGGTGTCAATATAGCTTTCTTTTCCGGTTTCTGAATCCATGATCCTTAACAGACCCACATTAGGGAGTTCCGTCACCCTAACGTCATAGATTTGTATGGCGACGATGTCGTGTTTCTTGTTTGCGACGACCAATGGGGAGTATATGTCATTGTCGTCAATGAAATCAGAAATCAGGAACGCCGTGCATTTCTTCTTAATCACATTTGTCAAATACTTGACTGCCACCCCCACATCGGTTTTTTTGCTTTGCGGCTTGTATTCCAGCAGTTCGCGTATTATGTATAATATGTGTTTCCGACCCTTTTTCGGGGGGATGAACTTTTCGACGTTGTCGGAAAAGAATATCACGCCTATCTTGTCATTGTTCTGTATTGCCGAAAAGGCGAGCGTTGCGGCCAGTTCGACAAGCAGGTCGCGCTTGAATTGTTTCTTTGTGCCGAAGTCAAGGCTTCCTGAAACATCGACGAGCAACATGACCGTCAGTTCGCGTTCCTCCTCGTAGACTTTGACGTACGGCCTGTGAAAACGCGCGGTGACGTTCCAATCGATGTCCCTCACGTCATCGCCATACTGGTACTCGCGCACTTCGGAGAACGTCATGCCGCGCCCCTTGAAGGCTGAATGGTACTGCCCGGCAAATATGTCGTTCGACAAGCCCTTGGCTTTGATTTCTACGCGGCGGACCTTTGCTAATATGTTTGAAACTTCCAAGTTCGTTCCCTTTTATGGTTACTTCCTCTGCTATGCGTGCATCAAGGAACCTCTACCCTGTTGAGGACAGAGCTGACTATTTCATCGGATGTGGTGTTCGATGCCTCGGCCTCGTAGGTCAAGCCTATCCTGTGCCTTAGCACGTCATGCGCCACAGCCCTTACATCTTCAGGAATGACATATCCTCTTTGTTTTATGAAGGCATACGCCCTGGATGCCAATGCCAGGTTGATGGATGCACGGGGCGAGCCGCCGAAGGCAATCAGCCCGTTGAGGTCGTCCATGGCATATTTCGACGGGTAGCGTGTGGCAAAGACTATGTCGACTATGTACTTCTCTATCTTTTCGTCGATATAAACCCCGGCTACAACTTTGCGCGCCTCGATGATCTCATCCTTTGAAACCATTGGCGACAAAGTCTGGTTTGCAGCTGCTATGTTCTGGCGTACTATGAGCTTCTCTTCGTCGATCTTTGGATAGTCAATTACTACCTTGAGCATGAAACGGTCCAACTGCGCCTCTGGCAGAGGGTATGTGCCTTCCTGCTCGATGGGGTTCTGCGTTGCCATGACGAGGAACGGAACCGGCAGGCTGAAGGTGTTGCTGCCTATTGTCACCTGTCTCTCTTGCATGGCTTCGAGCAGAGCGCTCTGCACTTTTGCCGGGGCGCGGTTTATCTCATCGGCCAGAACGAAATTCGCAAACACCGGGCCGGTCTTGACTTGGAAATCCTCGTCCTTTTGGCTGTATATCATTGTACCGATTATGTCGGCCGGCAGCAAGTCGGGGGTGAACTGCACGCGGTTGTATGAGCCATCGACTAATGTTGCCAAGGTTTTTATCGCCAAGGTCTTTGCCAAACCTGGAACACCTTCAAGCAAGATATGCCCATCCGAGAGCAAGCCGATGAGCAACGACTCTATCAGATGTTTTTGCCCTACTATGACTTGGTTCATACCTGTTACCAGGTTCGTCACAAAAGCACTTTTCTTCTCAACCTTCTCATTGAGAGCACGGATATCTACGATTTCTGACATAAGTTGAACTATATTGGTGTATTTTTCTTTTAAAATGCTCCAAAAGTAGTGTTAATTGCACTATGGAGCAACTTAATTATTTATAAATCTTCTCTATGCGCAAAGGCACGGGGCTCGGCAGTACCAAGCCCCGTCGCTCAAGATTTATTGCATGATGTTCATTCGGCATCAACGCCCCACTGTTGCTTTGCAAGCCTCTTGTAGTTGTTGTACCTCCAACGTGCATTGTCTTCGGCCGCTTGGAACAGTTCCTCAGCTTCTGCCGGATACTGCTTTAACACCGAGGCGTAGCGCACCTCACCCTTGAGGAACGTCTTGAAAGCACTCCAATTGGGTTCCTTCGAGTCCAAAGTGAACGGGTTCTTGCCCTCTTTCTCCAAGTCGGGGTTGTAACGCCACAGTTGCCAGTAGCCACATGCCACGGCAGCTTTTTCTTCGGCTTGCGACTTGCCCATGCCTTCTTTCAAGCCATGGCTTATGCACGGCGAATATGCTATTATTATCGACGGCCCGTCGTATGCTTCGGCTTCCCTTATTGCTTTCAGGGTTTGCGCTTGGTCGGCTCCCATTGCAACTTGGGCAGCGTAAACATATCCGTAGGTAGAGGCTATCAAGCCAAGGTCTTTTTTGCGTATCCTCTTGCCCGAGGCAGCAAATTTGGCTATTGCGCCCAAGGGTGTTGCCTTAGATGCCTGCCCGCCAGTGTTGGAATACACCTCAGTGTCAAGGACAAGGATGTTTACGTTCTTCCCCGAGGCGATGACATGGTCAAGCCCGCCGAAGCCTATGTCGTATGATGCGCCGTCGCCGCCGATTATCCAGTGCGAACGCTTAACGAGATAGTGGCTGAGCTCAAGGATGTTCTGGCAAATGTCGCAATCGCATCCCTTGCACAATTCTATTATCTTCGGAGCAAGCTCCTTGGTAAGGTCAGCATCCTCCTTGCCTTCAATCCACTGCATCATTAGCTCTTTCAACTCGTCGGTGCAGCATGAGCAAGACTGGCCTTGCTGCATGAACCTGACAAGGCGTTCACGCATCTTCTCGCTTGCAAGGAGCATGCCTAAGCCGAACTCGCAGAAATCCTCGAACAACGAGTTTGCCCATGCCGGGCCATGGCCCTGTTCATTGACGGTGTATGGCGTAGAGGGGACTGAACCAGAGTATATCGAGGAACATCCCGTAGCGTTCGAAACCATCTCCCTGTCGCCGTACAATTGGGTTATCAACTTTACGTAAGGCGTTTCACCGCATCCGGAGCATGCCCCTGAGAACTCGAACAAAGGAGTAGCGAACTGCGAATTCTTAACATTCGACTTCACATCGACAAGCGACTGCTTCGACTTGACGTTGCCAACGCAATAGTCCCAATTATCCGCTTCGGCAAGCTGCGATTCCAAGGACTCCATCGACAAGGCCTTGTTGCCCCTGAAGCCTGGACAAACATCCACACAGTTGCCGCAACCGAGGCAATCAAGGACATCGACCTGCATGCGGAACTTCATGCCCTTCATCGCGGCCGGAGCCTTGACATCTATTGTCGTGAACTTAGCTCCCGATTGCTCGCCGTCGTCAAGCACGAACGGGCGTATCGATGCGTGCGGGCAAACATAGGCGCATTGGTTGCATTGGATGCAATTGTCAGGTTTCCATTCAGGCACAAGGGCAGCGACGCCACGTTTCTCGTAGCTTGCAGTGCCAGGCTGCCACGTGCCGTCCTCGATTCCCTTGAAAGCCGACACCTTGAGCAAATCGCCGTCTTGGGCGTTGATTGGCCTGACCACTTCATTGATGAAGTCGGGGTCGTTGTTCTCTTTGACCTCATCGTCAGGAAGGTCAGCCCAAGCCTGGTCGATAGTCAGCTGCTTGTACTCGCTTCCACGGTCAACGGCGGCATAGTTCTTCTTGACTACGTCCTCACCCTTGATGCCGTATGACTTGACAATGAACTTCTTCATCTGCTCTACAGCCAAATCGACAGGAATGACCTGTGTTATCCTGAAGAAAGCCGATTGCAGTATCGTGTTCGTCCTGTTGCCCAACCCTATTTCCTGCGCTATTTGGGTAGCGTCGATGTAATAAACCGTTATGTTGTTTTGGGCGAAATACCTCTTTACCTTGTTAGGAAGATGCTTGGCCAGCTCATCGCCGTTCCACACCGTGTTCAAGAGGAAGGTTCCGTTCTTGCGCAAGCCCCTCGTGACATCGTACATCCTCAGATAAGCCTGCACGTGGCACGCCACGAAGTTGGGAGTGTTCACCAAATATGTTGAATGTATGGGTTCATCCCCGAAGCGCAAATGCGAGCATGTGAAGCCTCCCGACTTTTTCGAGTCGTAGGAGAAATACGCTTGGCAATACTTGTCGGTGTTGTCGCCAATGATCTTCACCGAGTTCTTGTTAGCCCCTACTGTCCCGTCAGCGCCTAACCCGTAGAACTTGGCTTCGAACATTCCCTCGCCGCCAAGCGCGATTTCCTCTTTCTTGGGCAACGAAGTGAAGGTCACATCGTCGACAATGCCTATGGTGAACCCGTTTTTGGGGAGCTGCATAGACAGGTTTTCGTACACTGACAG
>CAZWPW010000154.1:0-4419 GCA_964635525.1 uncultured Bacteroidaceae bacterium | reverse complement strand
TTCTGCAAATTTAGGCATTTATTCCTAAAATATAAAAAAATGCAGCCTCTTTTTGCCATTGGCAACCCCAGTATGCGCTAAGATTAAGGGGCAACAGCCAGCTCTCGGTTTGCTTGCATGCGTGCTACGCTTCCGGCAAATCAAAAAACACCCTTGCTTTAAGCCTCTGAAATCACCTTTCACTATATTTGCAAAAAATATTACATACGGTTTATGCGGGATTTCATAAAGGTGCTCAGGCGTTTTGTGCCACCATACAGGAAATACTTGTTCCTTACAATCCTATTCAACATCTTGACCGCCCTGTTGAACATCTTTTCCTTCTCGCTCATAATCCCGATACTGCAGATACTTTTCAAACTCGACAACAGCGTTTACGTCTACATGGAATACGGCACGGACGTGAGCATGAAGGAGTGGGCAGTGAACAATTTCTATTATTTCGTCACAGGATTGATAACAACCTACGGCGCAAGCATGACACTGCTCTTCCTTGGCCTGTTCCTGATAGTGTCTACTTTCATGAAAACTGCATGCTACTTCCTCTCATCGGCATGCATGGTGCCAATGCGCACGGGAATAGTAAGGGATCTTCGCATCGCACTGTACGACAAGATACTGACGCTGCCGTTGAGCTTCTTCTCAAACGAACGAAAAGGCGACATAGTGGCGCGCATCAGCGGTGACGTAATAGAAGTGGAAAACTCAATCATGAGCTCGCTCGACATGCTATTCAAGAACCCGATATTGATAATAGCATATTTCACGACGCTCATCCTCGTCAGCTGGCAGCTAACCATCTTCACCGTAATTGTGCTGCCATTTATGGGATGGATAATGGGAAAGATAGGACGGAAGCTCAAACGCTCCTCGCTCGAAGCACAAAGCAAATGGAGCGACATAATGTCGGAAGTCGATGAAACATTGGGCGGCCTGAGGGTCATCATGGCATTCAACGCGCAAAAGAAAATAACAAAGCGATTCATCTCAACAAGCAACAGTTACCGCGACACAATAGGCCGAGTCACAATGCGCCAACAACTCGCGCACCCGGTCAGCGAGTTCCTCGGAACGGTGTTGATCGTAGCAGTGCTGTGGTTCGGAGGGACGCTGATACTGAATGAGAACCACATGGTCGACGCAAGCTCGTTCATCTTCTACCTCGTCATGCTCTACAGCCTGATAAACCCGCTAAAGGAATTCACAAAGGCAGGGTACAACATACCGAAAGGACTGGCATCGCTCGAAAGGGTAGATAAAATACTCGGGGCGGAAAACGATATGGTAGAAAAAGAAAACCCGGTACACATCGACGGATTCAACGACTGCATAGAACTCAAAAACGTAACGTTCAAATATGACACGCGAATAGTCCTCAACGACATAAACCTCACCATAAAGAAAGGGCAGACAATAGCGCTCGTCGGGCAATCAGGCTCAGGAAAATCAACTTTAGTCGACTTGATACCACGATTCAGGGACGTTTGCAGCGGCTCGGTAGCAATAGACGGCATTGATGTGCGCGACCTTGCGATAAACGAACTCCGCAAGCTGATGGGAAATGTGAACCAAGAAGCAGTGCTATTCAACGACACGTTCTTCAACAATATATCTTTCGGAGTCAACGAAGCGACAATGGAGGAAGTCGTAGCGGCAGCAAAAATAGCAAACGCGCACGAGTTCATCATGGAAACAGAACACGGGTACCAAACTTACATTGGCGACCGGGGAGGAAAACTATCAGGAGGGCAGAGGCAAAGGATAAGCATAGCAAGGGCAATACTCAAAAACCCCCCAATACTGATACTCGACGAGGCAACATCAGCACTCGACACCGAATCGGAAAGAATGGTGCAGGACGCGCTCGAGAAACTCATGAAGAACAGGACGACAATAGCAATAGCGCACCGCCTCTCAACCATACGCAACGCCGACGAAATATGCGTCATGAACGAAGGGAAAATAGTCGAAAGAGGAAAACACGACGAACTCGTGGCACTCAACGGATATTACAAGAAGCTCTGTGACATGCAGTCGTTCTGATAACAAACACCAACATGCAATCAATAAAAGAGATATATAAAATAGGACACGGCCCGTCGAGCAGTCACACAATGGGGCCGAGGAAGGCAGCAGAAATATTCCTCGAAAAATACCCCGGATGCAGCAACTTCGAAGTGACACTATACGGAAGCCTCGCAGCAACAGGGAAAGGACACCTCACAGACAAAGCGCTCAACGACGTGCTGGCAAGGCAAGGGAGACTGTCAATAATCTGGGAACCAAACATATTCTTGCCATACCACCCAAATGCCATGACCCTCAAGGCACTTGATGACGAAGGAAACGAAACCGCCTCATGGACGGTATACAGCACAGGAGGAGGAACATTGGAGGATGGCAATGGCAGACTCAGTGAAAGCAATGCGCGATACCCGATGGCTAAGATGACAGACATACTCCACTGGTGCGAGAAAACAGGGAAAACATATTGGGAATACGTCAAAGAATGTGAAGACAGCGACCTGTGGGATTATCTCGCGGAAGTCTGGAAAGTAATGAAAGAATCAGTAGCACGGGGATTAGAAAACGAAGGCGTGCTGCCCGGACCACTTAACCTGCGGCGAAAAGCAACCACATACTTCATCAAAGCAAAGGGATATAAGCAATCGTTGCAATCGCGTGGCCTCGTCTTTGCATATGCACTCGCAGCAAGCGAAGAAAACGCAGCAGGAGGCAAAATAGCAACAGCGCCAACCTGCGGCTCATGCGGAGTAATGCCGGCAGTACTGTGCCACCTCCAGCAAACAAGGGAGTTCTCTGACACGAGAATACTCAAAGCACTCGCAACAGCCGGCCTCGTAGGAAACATAGCAAAGGCAAGCGCATCAATATCGGGAGCAGAAGTAGGATGCCAAGGAGAAGTGGGAGTGGCATGCGCAATGGCATCGGCAGCAGCCAACCAACTATTCGGAGGAAGCCCCGCGCAAATAGAGTACGCAGCAGAAATGGGACTCGAACACCACCTCGGAATGACATGCGACCCGGTGTGCGGCCTCGTGCAAATACCATGCATAGAACGAAACGCATACGCCGCAGCAAGGGCACTCGACGCAAACCTCTACTCATCGTTCACCGACGGAGGGCATAGGGTGTCATACGACAAAGTCCTCCAAGTCATGAAAGAAACAGGAACGGACCTGCCATCCGTATACAAGGAAACAAGTCAAGGAGGGCTGGCAAAAGACTATGAACAAATGGATTAACAAGCTAATATCAAAGAATAAACATCATGGCTAAAGGGAGATTGGAACGCTCAAACGACAGGTTCATAGCAGGAGTATGCGCAGGACTCGCAGAGTGGCTCGGATGGGACACAACGGCCGTCCGCCTCGCTTGGCTCATGCTCACGCTCCTCACAGCATTCTCAGGAATACCCATATACATCGTGCTCTGGATAATCATGCCAAGCCGCTAAAACACAACATCAGAACAACAGGCACATACTAAAAACCGCCCGTTCAACGTTATAAAAAAACAGAACAACAAAAACGGGCAAATGGACAAGTATGCGACAATCAAAACCGTAATCGTTTGCATAGCAATAGCCATAGCATTGGCATCGCTCGTAGTATCGCACTTCCTGGTACGAGACATGAAACAGGAAGAACGAAACAAAATGGAAATATGGGCGAGCGCAATGCAAATAATGAGCAATGCCGACGCAAACGCCGACATGACGCTCGTGCTCAAAGTACTCAACGGAAACAACACGATACCGGTAGTAGTAGTCGACGACAACGGAATGATACAAGGATACCGCAATCTCGACATAAGCCGTAAAGACTCGCTGCCGGCACTGCACCGGGAAGTCGCCAAAATATGCAATGCAGGCAAAAGCATAAGGTTCTACCTCAACGGAAGCCATGGGGAAGTCGACCATGAGCAGTTCGTAGACGTCTACTACGATGACTCGCGGCTGCTGCGGTGGCTGGCAATATATCCCTACGGGCAAATGACGGTGGTCATAATATTCGTCATAATAGCCGCATTCCTGCTGGCAAACATGAAAAAAGTAGAGCAAAACCGCCTCTGGGTAGGAATGTCGAAAGAAACAGCCCACCAGCTGGGAACACCCCTGTCGTCAATAATGGCATGGCAGGAATTGCTGCAAGAAAAATATCCCGATGACAACGAAGTCAAGGAAATGCGCAAAGACATCGACGTGCTAAAAACAATAGCGGCAAGGTTCTCGAAAATAGGCTCAGAACCCGAAGCGGAAGTCTGCGACATAACAAAACTAATCAGCGAAAGGGCAGCATACATACAAAAACGCCTCTCAAACAAAATAAAAGTCAATTGCCAAATGCCCCCGCACAACGTCAAACCGCTCGTCAACCCTGCACTCCCCGAATGGGC
>CAZWPW010000153.1:0-4460 GCA_964635525.1 uncultured Bacteroidaceae bacterium | reverse complement strand
AATCATTACCTTAGCATACTATTAAAGAAAAAATAATGTCAGAAGCAGAAAGACAAATACCGGAAGAAGAAAGAATCATAAAAGTCAATATCGAAGATGAGATGCGCACCTCCTACATCGACTATTCAATGTCGGTGATAGTCTCGAGGGCGCTCCCCGACGTGAGGGATGGTTTCAAGCCCGTGCAGCGGCGCATATTGTTCGGCATGAAAGAGCTGGGCAACACCTTTTCGCAGAAGCACAAGAAGTCGGCCCGCATCGTCGGCGACGTGATGGGTAAATACCACCCCCATGGCGATTCATCCATATACCTTGCCATGGTCAGGATGGGGCAGGAGTGGGCTATGCGCTACCGCCTTGTCGACGGGCAGGGCAATTTCGGCTCTGTCGACGGCGACAGCCCGGCGGCAATGCGTTACACCGAGGTGCGCCTCACCCGCATGGGCGAGGAGATGATGGGCGACATCGACAAGGACACCGTCGATTTCGTTGACAACTATGATGGCACGCGCAAGGAGCCTTTCGTGCTTCCCTCGAAATTTCCCAACCTCCTTCTCAACGGCACATCGGGCATCGCAGTGGGCATGGCTACTAACATGCCGCCGCACAACTTGTCGGAAGCCGTTGACGCTTGCGTGGCATACATCGACAACAACGACATCACGACCGACGAGCTTATGGAGTTCGTCAAAGGCCCCGATTTCCCCACCGGAGGGTTGATATACGGCATCAAAGGTGTCAAGGATGCCTACGAGACGGGGCACGGGCGCGTCGTGATAAGGGGCAAGGCCGAGATAGAGTCAGAGCGCAACAGCTTGGACAAGATTGTCATATACGAAATACCATACAACGTCAACAAGTCAGAGTTGGTCAAGAACATCTACGACTTGGGCGCGGAGAAGAAGGTCGAAGGCATAGCGGCAGTCAGGGACGAGAGCGACAAGGACGGCATGCGTATAGTAGTGGAAGTCAAGAGCGATGCCAACGCCAACGTGGTGCTTAACAAACTCTACAAGATGACGGCCTTGCAAAGCTCCTTCGGCGTTAACAACATCGCGCTGGTTCCAGAAGGCTCCAATCCGTTCGCCCTAAGGCCCAAGCTGCTGACGCTGAAAGACATTATCGCAAGCTTCGTAAAGCACAGGCACGAGGTAGTCATCAGGCGCACCAAATACGACCTTAACGAGGCCGAGAAACGCGCACATATCCTGCAAGGCCTTATAATAGCATCGCAGAACATCGACGAGGTAATTGCCCTCATCCGTGCCGCCAAGACACCTCAGGAGGCAATCGAGGCATTGAAGGCGCGCTTCGACTTGACGCAAGTCCAAGCCACCGAGATCGTCGAGATGCGCCTGAAACGGTTGACGGGCTTGGAGCAGGACAAACTGCATGCCGAATACGAAGAGAAGCTCAAGCTGATAGAATACCTCAAGCAAATACTTTCTGACGACGAGCTATGCCGCAAAATCATAAAGGACGAGTTGATTGAGGTCAAAGAGAAGTATGGCGACGCGAGGAAGTCGGAGATAATGTACGCTTCGGAAGAGCTGAACCCAGAAGACTTCTATGCCGACGACAAGATGGTCATAACCATCTCGCACCTCGGCTACATAAAGCGCACCCCCTTGAGCGAGTTCAAGGCGCAAAACAGGGGCGGGGTAGGCTCGAAAGGGTCGCAAACGCGTGACGAGGACTTCGTCGAGTACATATATCCGGCAACGATGCACAACACCATAATGTTCTTCACTCAGAAGGGCAAGTGCTATTGGAAGAAGGTATACGAGATACCCGAGGGGACAAAACAATCGAAAGGCCGGGCCATCCAGAACCTGCTGAACATCGATTCGGGTGATTCAATAACCGCCTTCGTGCGCGTGAAGACCTTGAATGATGCCGAATACATCAACAGCCACTACCTGTTGTTCTGCACGCAGAAAGGCATAGTCAAGAAGACATCGTTGGAACAATACTCCCGCCCGCGCGCCAACGGGGTCAATGCAATAACCATCCACGAGGATGACAAGGTCATTGGGGTAAGGCTCACCGACGGGACAAATGAAATAATCATTGCCAACCGCAACGGGCGGGCTATCCGTTTCAACGAAGCCAAAGTAAGATCCATGGGGCGCACGGCAGCCGGTGTCAAAGGAATAACGCTTGACGATGACGGCCAGGATGAAGTGGTGGGCATGGTATGCATCAAGGACCAGGAACGCGATACGGTGCTTGTCGTCTCGGAGCAAGGATATGGCAAACGCTCGTCAATACTTGACTACCGCATTACCAACCGCGGTGCCAAAGGGGTTAAAACGCTGAACGTTACGGAAAAGACCGGCAAGCTCGTGTCAATAAAAGCCGTCAAAGATGACAACGACTTGATGATAATCAACAAGTCGGGAATAGCCATCAGGGTGAAAGTAGCCGATTTGAGGGTCATGGGCAGGGCGACGCAGGGCGTCAAGCTGATAAACCTCGAAAAGCACGGCGACCACATCAGCTCAGTATGCAAAGTCGATTCGGAAGTAGAGGAAATAGACGAGGTAGAAACCGAAGGCACCAGCATGCCCGACGCGCCAATCAACAGTGACAAAACACAAAACACATAACATTTTTAAATAGTCATAATTATGAAAAGATTTTTGTTGCCAGTAGCATTTTTGTTTGCAGCAATGTTTGTTTGCGCTCAAAACAGTGCTGTGAAAGAAGCAAAGCGAAAGATGGATACAGCTCCCCTTGAAGCTGAAGCAGCGATTTTGCCGGCTCTGACCGATCCGGAGACAATGTTGAAAGCCGACACTTGGAACGTGGCAGGGCGGATACAGAAGAACATCTTTGACAAGCAGCAGGAGAACATCTGGTTAGGGCTGGAGAGCGACACGATGAAGATGTACAACAGCCTCGTGCAGATGTGCAACTATTTCATCACGTGCGACGACCTTGAGCAAATCCCTAACGAGAAAGGCAAAGTGAAGGTGAAGTACCGCAAAGAGAACTCCACCACAATTGACCAGAACCGCTTGTACTTGATCGAGGGTGGTAATTTCTTCTATTTGGCAGGCGATGATGCCAAAGCTCTCGAATCGTGGAGCCTGTACATCGATTTGTCCAATGTGCCCATGATGGAAACGTTCAACTACATGGAGACGGACACATTGATACCCATGATAGCCTACTACGCTACGGTAGCGGCAATCAGGGCAAAGGATTATGACGCGACAATAAAGTATTCGGAGATAGCTAGTGCCAGCGACTATTCGCAGGAAGTGGCTGAATACGCTGCTACGGCATACCTTGCCAAAAGCGACACCGTTGGTTGGGAGAATTACGTGAAAGGATGCGTTGAACGGTTCCCGAACAACCAATACTTCTTCAGCACCCTGATTAACCACTATATCATGAACGATAACCTCGACATTGCAGAGGAGTATGGCAAGGAGATGCTCGCGAACAACCCCGACAACGCGCAAACGCTGTTCGTGGTGGGTTACATATACATGCTGCTCAAGGATTACGAGCGTGCGATAGAGTTGATGGACAAGTCGATAAGCATCGACGCAACGAACCCGAACACTTTCTCGGCAATAGGAGGGGTGTATATCGAACTGGCGCAGGACGCGGCTGAAAAAATACCGGTGAACATGAACGACCCTGCTTACAAGTCGACGAGCGATGAATACTTTGCGCTTGTAGAGAAAGCACGCGATTATTACGAGCAAGCGCGGCTGCTGGCTCCCGACAACAAAGAGCTGTGGCTAAGGTCTCTGTTCTCAATCTACTACGCCCTCAACGATCCGAAATTCGAGGAGATAGAGAAGATGATGGAAGGGCAATGACCCAGACGCATTGCAAAAGCTAAGGCCAGGTTCCCGGACCAGGCCTTTCGCTTTATAGGGGTATATTGCATGTCTAGGGGGAAATAAAAAAAGCGTCCAGCAGATGGGCGCTTTAATTGTATTGTCAATCACTGTAGTTTTCTTTCTTGTGCTTATCAAGCTGTCTTCAACTTCTGACGCTTTTGCCTTAATTGTTGGCACATGACTCCATTCCTGAGCCTTTGGTAACGTTGGATCTGATACTCCAACATAGTCACTTCATTCTTTTGTCCTTTCATAGATTTACATCGTTTCAAAATGGCACCGTTTGCGCCATTACAGTTAATACTCATTATTCCGCCGCAAATGTATAAAATTTTCTTCGAATAGCAAAGTTATTTCTATATTATTTGACTTGTCAACTGCTTTTGCGCTTTTCTCATTTCCCTGATGACGCTCCATGTCAGCGGTATTGCCAGGATGAATGTCAACATGTCAGCTGCGGCTTGAGTGGCTTCAACGCCCGTCAGTCCAAAGAAGTGGGGGAGGATAAGTATCAACGGGATGAAAAACAGTCCCTGCCTTGCCGATGCGAGTATTACTGCCTTGAGGCTCTTGCGGATAGTTTGCAGCATCATGTTGCTG
>CAZWPW010000152.1:0-4498 GCA_964635525.1 uncultured Bacteroidaceae bacterium | reverse complement strand
GGCGGTTTCTGCGTCGGCGGCGTGGTGGGATTCAGCTATTATGGCTCCGTGACCGGCTGCACTGCTTCGGGCAGCGTTTCTGGCAGTTCCGAAGTCGGCGGCGTGGTAGGCTCCAACGGCTCTGGCACCGTGACTGACTGCAGCGCCTCGGGCAGCGTCTCCGGCTCCGGCTCTGACTCCGGTTACAATGTTGGCGGCGTGGTGGGTTACAACTCCGGCACCGTGACCGCCTGCTATGCCTTGGGCAGTGTTTCCGCCAGTGGCTCCTATGTCGGCGGCGTGGCGGGATACAACGAAAGAAGCACAATGACCGCCTGCTATCATGCCTTGGGCAGTCTCTCCGGCAGCTCCGAAGTCGGCGGCGTGGCGGGATACAACGAAAGAAGCACCGTGACTGCCTGCTACTGGAGCGACTATAGTGGCAGAGGTATCGGCGATATTTACGCCAGCGACACTACCACGAAGGTGGACGGCACCTGGGTTCGTGCCGTTACTGGCATGAACAGTGCCCTCGAAACGAATCAAAGCGACTGGCGATACGAACTCCTTGAAGGCAACGACTTGCCCACGCTGACGAAGAACGAATAACGAATAACGAATAACCAACCCGGGCGGCTTCCGGTGTTAGTTGAGCAATGACACTGTTGCCATGCCAATATGGAGAAAAGGGCGCGATTCGCGTCCTTTTTTCTTGCTGCCATACACACTGTGAAGTCCTAACGACCGGTTTGGGTTTAACACACCTGAATATAATTTGCTGGGGCAAATTTGCCGGATACTGGGAAAATCCATATATTTGGGAACGAAACTTTACTTGGCTCATGTCTGTGAACAAAGTCATCCTTGTTGGGAATGTAGGCAAAGACCCTTCCGTCCGTTACGTCGACAGCAATGTTGGGGTTACAACTTTCACTTTGGCGACAACCGAGCGCGCCTACACCTTGCCTAACGGCACTCAAGTTCCCGAGAAGACCGAGTGGCACAACATCGTAGTTTGGCGCGGCTTGGCAGAGTTTTGCGCAAAGCATGTCAAGAAAGGCGACAAGATTTACCTTGAGGGCAAGCTCCGCTACCGTTTCTATGACGACCAGAAAGGCATGCGCCGTTACATAACTGAGGTTTTTGCCGACACCGTCGAACTGATGACATCCCGCCAACAACAAGCGGGGGCGCAGCAGGCGCAGGATGCCGGAGGCACTCAAGCGGCGAATGAGCCGGACGGACGAGGCATTCCTTTCTGATGCCTCGCTATTTTAACTTAAATTCTTCGTTTTGGATCCTGATTCTGACTTACCTCATCCTTTGGCATTGGTTGCTTCCGCCCCGTTCCTGCCGGCTGCATGGTTGCCGGGCGTATGTGCCTTTGCCGCTGCTGTGTTGCTCCTGGCCCTGTCGGTTGTGCTTTCGAATGGCGTTGCGGCCATGATGTCTCTCTCGCACAGTGATATCTCATCTGCCCGGAGTTCCGGCTTGCGTTCTGATTCCCGCGTTTTGTCTTTGCTTGGCGATACTGCCCGGTTGCAGTCCACTCTGCATGTATGCACCTTGTTCATCGATATTGTCGCAGTTTTGTTGTTAGAGAACGCATTGGTGCATTTCGGTGTTCCGGACCATGTTTTGAGGATGGTTGTTGCCGTTGTTGCTGTTTTCGTCCTGTTGTTGCTGCTTGGCGTTCTTATGCGAAGGGTTTCCCGCGACGGCAGCGCGCTGTCTCGCTCGCGCAGGGCTGCTCCGTTCGTATCCCTGCTTTCGAGGCTTTTCTTCCCGTTGGCGCGGGCATATTCAAGTGCCTTTGCCTCGATTTGCGCCTTTCCTTTGGCGGGCAGGCATGTCCCGGCGGGCTCTTTGCCTTTCGCCCCCGGCCTTGTCGTAGGTGACGACGCGTCGCAAGAGGGCAATATGTTGAAGAGCATAGTCAGGTTCGGCGATGAAACCGTCAGCGGCGTTATGACTTCTCGCCTTGACATGGTTGACATCGACATTTCAGCATCCTTCGGAGAGATTTGCGAATGCGTTGAGGCTTCGGCCTTCTCGCGCATCCCCGTTTACGAAGAAACCCGCGACAACATCGTGGGCATCCTCTATATCAAGGATTTGCTGCCACATATTGCCAAAGGAGAAGCCTTTGAATGGCAGTCGTTGATGCGCAAGCCATTCTTCGTCCCCGAAACAAAGAAAATAGGCGACCTGCTCAAGGAGTTCCAGAAGAACAAGGTACATATTGCCATAGTTGTCGACGAGTTCGGTGGCACGTCGGGGCTGATAACGATGGAGGATATCATTGAGGAGATTGTCGGGGACATACAAGACGAATACGACGACGATGAGCAGCTATATTCTAAGCTCGACGATTCGACGTACCTTTTTGAGGGGAAAATCCTTTTATCGGATTTCTACCGGGTCATCGGAGGCGAGCCCCCGGAAATAGAAAGCCTTGCCGTTGATTCGGAGACTTTGGCCGGGCTTTTGCTCGAGATAAAAGGCGAGTTCCCGGCTTTGCATGAGCATGTCAGGGTGGGGAATTACGATTTCGAGGTTATGAATGTTGACAAGAGGCGCATATTAAAAGTCAAATTGACGATAGATGAAAGCAATAAATAGTTTGTTTACAGCCGCATTTGCGTTTGCTGCGGCTTTTATGGTTATGGCGGCGCATGTCTCGTGCAACACGGGCGCGGGCGCATCGCCCTCCAATGGCGACGAGGAGGCAGGGTTTGTTCTTTTGGATCATGACAGCATACCGTTCAAGGCCCAGGTTTCATCGAAAGCCTTGTTCCAGATACGCACGAGCGATTCGGTGACTTACTTCTGCGACATAGTGTACCCCGAGACCTCTGCCCACCTCTATTGCACTTTCCGGGAAATTGACACCGTTGATGTCCGCCAATTGGCATACGAGGCAGAACGTATTGTCTCGTTCCATTCGGGCATTGCCTCGTCGATAAACCGCGTTTCGGTGCAGAACAGCTACGGCGTGAGCGGTTTCCTCTATGAATTGTCGGGCGAAGCCGCCACGCCCTACCAGATGTCGTTGAGCGATGGCGCGACGTTCTTTTTCAACGCTTCGCTTTATTTTGACGACGGTTCTCACTCTAACGATGTTCCTGAGTTGGTCAAGGCGATGAGGGGCGACATTGACCGGTTGATATACTCGTTTGCTGTCATTCGCTGACAAGCCGCATGCCTCTTCTTTTCAAGAAACAGTTCCCGGGCATCGATTGCGCCGTGTGGCGTGTTGATGAGACATTTGACGAGTTGTTGTCAATGCTTGAGCATGAGGATGCCCGTGATGCCTTGGACGGGCTTGTTTCTGTGAAACGGAGGCTCGAGCGCCTTGCTGCCCGCGTTCTGTTGCGTGAGGCCTTCCCCATGGCCGGGCAGCGCGTTGGTTATGGCGATGATGGCCGCCCTTTCCTGCTGGATAGCAGTTTGGACGTGTCGTTTTCGCACACTGCCGGCTATGCTGCCGTGGCTTTGTCTCCGAAGAAGGTAGGCATTGACGTTGAACGCATATCCGGCAGCAAGGCGTTGCGTTTGTCGCCGAGGTTCATGAACGGCGATGAGCTGTCGATGGTTTCCTCTTCGCCTACGCCCGAGGCCGATGCCGTTGTGGTGTGGTCGGCAAAAGAAGCGGCCTACAAGATTGTAGGCCGTTCTGTCTATGATTTCAAGCGCACCATTTCGGTCGGGAACATGGGGCTTGGCGGGTCATTCGATGTCACCGTCAATGCTCTCGGGCACGTTGGCGTTATCGTTATGCACTGTGTCGTTGCTGAAGGCTTAGTGATTGTTGCCGGGCATGGATGGTGACGCGCCGGCTGGTGGTTTCGGCCCTCCCGGTGGAGGCCCAGGGTTTGGCCTTTCGTCATTTTGCGGCATCTCTTGCGGCATGCTCTGTTGCCCGACATGTTGTTCAATGTAAGGTTTAAAGGTGAAATCGCTCTTGGCGATAGTTACAATGTTCGGATATCCGATTTCTTTGAGTTTGGACTTTACTTTGCCCATTTCCTTTTCTAAGTCCTTCAGGTTGTCGTCATAGAACACTGTGCACGTCTTGTCAGGCATTTGCAGCGTGTTAGCGAGGTAGAGCTTTAGTTGCAGGCTGTACTCGGCTTCGTTGTCAAGGAATCCGTTTGCGTTGAGGAACAGGCTGTCGAATGAAATTATCTCGGTGATGAATGCCGCCGAATCGGTCAATGATATTCCCACTCCGAACAATTTGACCGGTTTTGGTTCTTTGTCTTTCTTGTTTGATGCTGCGACGCTTATGGCGAGAGCCACCATGATTAGCGCCAGTGTTGTTGTTTTTTTCATTTGTGGAGAGTTTATTCTAAGTTGTCGATGAATGTTTCAAACGAGGCATCGCTCGGCATTCTCCAGTCGCCGCGGGGGGAAAGCGCTACGCTCCCCACCTTAGGCCCATCAGGGAGGCAGGAGCGCTTGAACTGCTGCGCAAAAAAGCGGCGGTAAAACACCTTCATCCACTTGATAATCTCCG